>NZ_CABVDF010000122.1:0-8319 GCF_902497045.1 uncultured Blautia sp.
CTCTAAAATACATATAGTCCGTTTATATTTTATCATATTCTGCAAAGGATCTGTAATATCGTTTCCGATATTTCAATTCTGCATAGGCAGTAATCTCCTTCATATACTTCACATCAAAAGCTCCCCCTGCCACTCCCACAACAGGAATTCCCTGAAGAAACTTCATATAAAGCAGTTCTTTCGAAAGCAGTCCCGCTGTTTCTTCTATGATTTTATCCAGAGAGCATCCATCCAATGCCTTCTCATCCATCAGATAGGCATCTACCATCTCATTTGCCTTCTTCTGTTCTTCTCCATATGCAGTGGCTCCCTGGATCAGCAGAAGTATCCACTTTTTTTCTGTTTCTGTATCATAAGAATATCCGTATTTCAATGCAGTCTGATAAATACTGCGAAACAGAAAACCGGTAAATACCGGAATATCCGGAATTCCAACTCCTATCAGTCCCATTCCGATTCCTGCTGCACCAGAAGCAGCTGTATTCCATTTTCCTACTGAACCAGCCTGCTTTCGCATTGCCTTTAGAGATTTTCTGTCATTTTTAATCTGGTTCGCATAATCATGTATTTTAAAATCTTTTTCCAGTTCTTCTTTTTTGTAGGTCTTTTCAATAATAGAAACTCCTTTTACAAAAATAAGCTTAAAAGCATTGGAAAACGCTTTTTCCAACGTTTCCTGCAGCTTATCCGGAATCTTATCCTCCAGAAATCTGTTCAGCCGGCTGTTCTCTTTTTCCTGATGACGTTCCAGAAATCTCTGTTCCTGTTTTTTCAAAAGGAGCATTTCTTTTTGAATAGGTGTTTTTCTTTTTATCATAAATCGCTCCTGGTTCAGGTTTCTTTTATACAAAAAAAGCACTCCTCAAAAGGAATGCTCTTTTTTACATTTATTAAGCTAATTTCGCCGGGTTGATCTTCACACCAGGTCCCATTGTCGGAGCGATTGTTACGCTTCTCAGGTACTGACCTTTCAGAGTGCTCGGACGAGCCTTAACGATAGCTTCGATAAGCGTCTGGAAGTTGTCGCTTAACTGTTCCTCAGTAAAGGATGCTTTACCTACCGGAACATGGATGATATTGGTTTTGTCAAGACGATACTCAATCTTACCTGCTTTGATATCATGAACCGCTTTTGTAACGTCCATAGTTACAGTTCCGGCTTTCGGGTTCGGCATAAGACCTTTTGGTCCAAGTACACGACCCAGACGTCCTACAACGCCCATCATATCCGGTGTAGCAACAACAACGTCGAAATCAAGCCATCCTTCGTTCTGGATCTTCGGAATCAGGTCCTCAGCTCCTACGAATTCAGCTCCTGCAGCTTTTGCTTCCTCAGCTTTTGCATCCTTAGCAAATACAAGAACACGAACTTTTTTACCAGTTCCATGAGGCAGAACAACTGCACCACGGATCTGCTGATCTGCATGACGTCCATCGCAGCCTGTACGGATATGAACTTCGATAGTCTCGTCAAACTTAGCAACTGCTGTTTTTTTCACAAGGCTGATAGCCTCTGCGGTATCATATAATGTTGCGCGGTCTACTGCTTTCGCAGCCTCCACGTATTTCTTTCCTCGTTTCATTTCTATAACCTCCTGTGGTAATTGCGGGGATTTCCCTCCCACTTCATAATTGTAGTTTCTCTATTTGGCAATTCTGAGGGAAGATCAGTCTACAACTTCGATTCCCATACTTCTTGCAGTACCTGCAATCATGCTCATAGCTGCTTCAAGAGATGCTGCATTTAAATCTTTCATCTTCAGCTCTGCGATTTCCTGAACCTGAGCCTTTGTAACTTTTGCAACCTTGTTTTTGTTCGGTACGCCGGAACCGGATTTGATGTTAGCTGCCTTCTTAAGAAGAACTGCTGCCGGCGGAGTTTTGGTTATGAAGCTGAAACTTCTGTCTGCATAAACAGTGATCACAACCGGGATGATCAGATCGCCCTGATCTGCTGTTCTGGCATTGAACTCTTTTGTGAACTGTACAATGTTTACACCGTGCTGACCAAGAGCCGGACCTACCGGCGGTGCTGGGGTTGCCTTGCCAGCCGGAATCTGTAATTTAATATAACCTGTTACTTTTTTTGCCATTTTTCGGCACCTCCTATGTGGTATTGGCGGGGGTTTTTCCCTCCCACTTGAATGTGTTACGCTTTCTTAATCTCTGCGAAACTTATTTCTACCGGCGTTTCGCGGCCGAACAATTCAACATTGATGGTAACCGTCTGCTTCTGAGCATTGATCGCAGTAATAACTCCGGCAGTATCCTTCCAGGCTCCGCCTGTAACAACTACCATATCGCCTTCTGCAAAATCAACACGGATGTTCTCTTCCTTAATACCTAACGGAAGCATTTCTTCCTCGGTAAGCGGTACCGGCTTAGATCCCGGTCCTACAAATCCGGTTACGCCTCGGGTATTGCGGACAACATACCAGGTATCATCATTCATGACCATGTTGAGAAGCACATATCCCGGGAACATCTTTTTCTGAACCTGCTTCGGAGTACCGTTTCTCATCTCGACTACGTCCTCAAGGGGAACACGGACCTCCAGGATCTGATCCTCCAGGTGTCTGTTTTCAATTGTTTTTTCAATGTTGGCTTTTACTTTGTTTTCATACCCGGAATAGGTATGAACAACATACCATTTCGCTTCTGACATACAATCACCGTTATCCTTATTTTATGATAAGATTAATACCTTCCAGAATAGCTGAATCCATAATGCTGATCATCACAGCCAGAATAACCGTGACTAAAGAGACAACCACTGTCTGTTTCGCCAGTGTGGCTTTGTCTGTCCATACAATCTTGTTGAACTCTGCTTTCAGTCCCTTAAACCATGATTTCTTCTGGGTATTCTGAGTTTTGCCAGTAGATTTTTCTTTCTCTTGCATAGTTTAACCTCACAATTCTCTGTGATTACTTCGTTTCCTTGTGCAGAGTGTGTTTACGGCAGAACTTACAATATTTTTTAGTCTCAAGACGCTCAGGATGATTCTTTTTCTCCTTGGTCATATTGTAGTTACGCTGCTTGCACTCCGTACATGCCAATGTAATCTTAACGCGCACAACTTCCACCTCCAGTGTTTTCATTTGCATGGTCTTCTCTCTGCCGTCCCCTTGCTCACGCAGGTTTCCGGGCATAAAAAAAAGACCCAACTTCCATGTCGCTTGTCAAGTTTAGCACAGAATATATATTGAAGTCAAGCCTTTTCCTTTAATTTGCAGAGTTTTTCCGTATTCCACAAAAACAGCTTATTTTATTAGGAAACTCTTCTTTTTAAATTCCCCGGGATTCTTGATTTTCCCCTTGTCAACCGACATTTCCTAGTGTATGATAAGGGAGGTTCAGACCCTTTTCGACAATATTAATGGAAAAAGGGTCGTAATTAATTATATCTTTTTTCAATATAGGAGCGGATTTTATGTTTAAAAGATTCATGGATGACATGAAGAAGTATTGGAAATATGCCATATACTCTTCCAAGGCCCAGTTAAAATCCGAAATCGCCAATTCCTATCTGAACTGGCTGTGGTGGATTCTGGATCCTCTTTGCTTCATGTTGATCTACGTATTTATGTTCGGCTATGTATTTAAGTCCTCAGAACAGTACTTTGCAGTTTTCGTCTTTATTGGAATCACTTTGTGGGATTTTTTCAACAAATCTCTGATCCAGAGCGTAAAAGTGATCAAAAACAATAAAGCTATTGTTTCCAAAGTATATATACCGAAATTTATCCTTCTGATCATCAAAATGTGTGTCAATGGATTTAAAATGTCCATTTCTCTCCTTATCATTGTTGTTATGCTTTTTGTATGGAGAGTACCTGTTACATGGAATATTCTGTACTTTATTCCTATCCTTCTGACACTGTTTATGATTGTATTTGGTTTCGGCTGCTTCCTTCTGCATTACGGTGTTTTTGTAGAAGACCTGTCCAATGTCCTGAATATTGTCCTCAGACTTCTTTTTTATCTTACAGGTGTATTCTGGAGCATTATGGATCGTCTGCCGGCTCCATACAATGCATATATCGGAAAAGGCAATCCTATTGCATTCCTGCTGACCTCTATGCGTGAATGTGTATTGTATGGAACTGCCCCCAATCAGAAACTCCTTCTTGCATGGTTCCTGATCGGACTGCTGATCAGTATTCTTGGAATCCGCAAGATTTACAAAAACGAAAACAGTTATGTGAAGGTGATATAATATGGAAGAACAGCATGCGATTGAAGTCACTGATCTGGTGATCAGTTATCAGAATCTGAAAAAAACTTCTATTAAGAAAAGTCTTCTGCAGTTTAAACGCCGCAATGTAGACCGTTTTGTAGCCGTAAAAGGAATTTCCTTTTATGTACGTCAGGGAGAGATCCTTGGTATCATCGGTAAAAACGGAAGCGGAAAGTCTACTACACTGAATGCGCTTGCCGGAATCTTTTCCCCGGACAGCGGCACCATTGATCTGAAAGGACACAGCATCTCTCTTTTGTCTATCGGTGTAGGCTTCCAGAGAGAGATGACCGGAAGAGAAAACATTATTCTTTCCGGTATGCTTCTGGGATTTTCTGAAGAAGAAGTCAAGGCAAAAGAACCTGAGATCGTTGAATTTGCAGAACTGGGAGAATTTATTGATATGCCTGTAAGAACATACTCCAGCGGTATGTATTCCAAGCTGGCCTTTTCCATCACTGCCATTCTGGAAACAGATATCATGCTTATTGACGAAGTTCTCAGCGTTGGCGATCAGAAATTTAAAAAGAAAAGCTACAATAAAATGAAAAGCCTGATTTCCAACAAGGACCGTACTGTTGTCATTGTTTCTCATAGTATTGAAACTCTCAGAGAACTCTGTGATACTGTTATGTGGATGCATGATGGACAGATCAAGCGTATCGGTGAACCTACTCCGGTACTGGAAGAATATGTAAACTTTATGGAAAAAAGCTGACAGAACGATATAAAGAAAAAGACTGCGAGAAACTTTTCCGCAGTCTTTTTCTTTATATTTTTATTTCTTTCCTCTCAGAAACAGTTCATAAAATGTTTCCCTCAAGCCTCCCGGCACAATGCTTACCATGGTACGGACCACACAATTTTTTATATATCTTCCCTTTGTAATAAACTTTTTGTCCAATAGAAATCTCTGAAACCGCAGCAGCCAGCGCAGATAGGAAAGACCTCCTCTGCGGCTGTACATACCGTTTCCTGTACGCATATCAAGCACCGGCTCCTGAATATTATATCCTTCGGCACCGTTTATCAGCATGCGGACCCAAAGACAATAGTCTTCAAATCCAGGAAAATCCTGATAATTTCCCGCTTTCAGAACAGCTTCCCTGCGGTACATAACACAAGGATGATTAAACGGATTTCTTTTTTTTGCATAATCCCTTATCTCTTCCGGTGTTCTTGGAAGGATCCTGAACCGCTGCAGATCCCCAGGTGTCTCTGCAAATTCCTGAAGTGTTCCGCTGACAATGGAATATCCGTCTTTTTCTAATATGCGAAACTGTTTTTCACATCGATCCGGTCTGCTGATATCATCACTGTCCATTCTTGCAATAACAGAACAACGGCATCGCGGGATTCCTGCCCGCAGTGCATTTCCAAGTCCTCTGTTTTCTTTCAGCCTGATACACTGAAGCCTCTCTCCAAGCTTCTCCTGGGCCCACTGGATCACACTGTTCAGTTCTCTGGTAAGCGGGCCGTCACACACAAGAACGAAATCTGAAAACGGAAGTGTCTGATTCATCATGCTTTCTATACTCTGACGAAAAAAAACCGGATCCTCTTTTTTATAAACAGCCATCAGCACTGAATATGTTTCCTGTGTATTATCATGCATAGACTACTCCTTGATCCTTGTATTATGGTGATTCATTTCTCCTGCTTTTGGGGGATTCCAGTAGTCACCATACATCTGCTTCAATACAAAATCATAATCATAAGGTCCGCGAAGTTTTACATCCTCAAACGTATAATCTGCACCTTTCCCGTAATTGTTTTTATGGAACATTTCCTTTAGCTTATGAATTCCCATAAAATTCACAAGGTATGGGGACTGATCGTAATCATATTTTTTCATCAGGCGGTCCAGACGATCCAGTTCTCTGGATGTACGGAATATTTTTTCTACAGGAAAAATTTTCCCTGCCGTGATCAAAATCCGTTCATGAAAAGGTCTGTCCTGGCGTTTCATGTCAACATTTGTAGAAAAAAGTGAATAATTCACCCTGGCTCTTGCTGTCAAAAGGCGGAAACAATGGATTTTTCGCAGAATTTTATTTCCGGGCATTCCATCCAGCGGAAAAATATCGATCCAGGCATCTTTCTCTTTGTCTATCAGAGCAGATTCGTCCACCACCTTTACCCTACTGTCTGTCATCCGAGGAACATAATGGGTATACCCCTTTGTTTTCTGATAGCTGAGATAATGAAAATAATCCGGAAGTTCCTTTTCCACAATGGCCTCAAATTTTTCAAAATCCGGTCTTGGCATTCCCATATCCACATCATCGTCCCAGGGAATAAATCCTTTATGGCGCACGGCTCCCAGCAAAGTGCCTCCCAGCGCATAATATCTAAGATGATATTTCTTACAGATACGCAGAAACTCCTTCAGAATATCCAGTTCTACAAGCTGAAGTCTGCCCAGATCATCTCTGTTCTTTTCCTCTGTACGCTCACTCATTTTTTTCCTCCCCCGGCAGATCCCTTACAGAATCTTTCAGTGCATTTCTCTGATTATCTTCAACCCCCTCTGATACTTCCTTCTGGCAAAAAATCTTCACTGTCATGAGAAGAAGCTTCAGATCAAGGAAAAACGAATAATTTTCAATATAAAAAAGATCCAGCTTCAGTTTATCATAGGGAGTTGTATTATATTTGCCATAAACCTGGGCATATCCTGTCAGTCCGGCTTTTACTTTCAGACGGTAATAAAATTCCGGAAGTTCCTTCTGGTACTCATGCATAATACATTTTCGTTCCGGGCGTGGCCCTACCAGAGACATATCGCCCTTAAACACATTAAAAAGCTGCGGCAGTTCATCCAGATGAAGATTTCGAAGAACCTTTCCTACCGGTGTGATTCTGCTGTCATTTTTAGATGCCAGCTGCGCTCCGTTTTTTTCGGAATCCACACACATACTCCTGAATTTAAAAATACGGAATTCTCTGCCTCCCAGGGTCAGACGATCCTGACGGTAAAATATCGGGCCTCCGTCATAAAGCTTTACCATAAGCGCAATGATCAGCATGATCGGTGAAGAAAGCACGATTCCAATACCGGAGACAACAATATCCAGAAGTCTTTTCATAAATCTCTGTTCTATGGACAGCCCCATATTTTTTGCCACTAGAAGAGGTGTGTCAAACAGGTGGATTCGTTCACTTCCCATAAGGATCACATCCGATATCTTAGGACTCATATAACAGCGGATCGAATGTGCAAAACAATACTTCAGATATCGGTTTCTGATATTAGAAGGAAGATCCCAAATGATCACACCCTCATAATCACGCATCATTTTATGGATTTCTTTTTCTCCCACATTCACATGAACCATTCCGCTGATATTATATTTATCACTTCTGGAATTCATTTTATGGATCAGGTCTCCGGGATCCCGGTCTCCGTGGATCACCAGAAGCTTTCTGGCTCTGTACAGCTTTGAATAAATAAATCTGGATCCCCATATCCACAGAACAATGATCGCAAACTGCACAAAGGTCATTTGTATCATTGGCCACGGATCCAGAAACCATCGGTTGATCAGCGTGATCTGCAGATAAGTAATGATATTTGTACAGATCGTTGCCAGGATCATAGAATAGAATACATCGATCCTTTTCAGATATCCTACCCTGAGACCTCCGTAAAACTTGGAAAACATAAAGCTGATCAATCCATAAATAGCGATCAGAACCCAGTTTCCTTTTCTCCAGAAAGGTTCAAATATCAGCCCTCTGTAAAAATCATACCAGATATAGGCAAATACAGCTGTCTGGGCAACGATCACAATGCTGGCCAGACAATATACAACAAATCTCTTAAAATCGTCTCTGTTCTTCACAAAAGATCCCTCTTATTTTCTTTATCCGAGATACTTTCCTGCATCCGGATCAGTTTTATTTTTTCCTTTTAACCCTGTTATTATAACGTATTACTGAGATTCCGTCCAGTGATTCACAGATTCTTCATTCTGGCTCTCAACAAAAAAGGATTCATGTGTATTTTATACCAGTTTTTTGTCGAACGCTTGATTTTCTTGTCATATTTTACATATTTATTTCATTTTGTTCCGATATT
>NZ_CABVDF010000123.1:0-8237 GCF_902497045.1 uncultured Blautia sp.
CTATTTCATACATCTGAATATTTATTTTTATACTTCTGTCACATGAAAATACAATCTGTTCTGCTTCCTGAGGTGTACAAATTGCCGTTGTATTTACCTGCCGTCCCTCGTTTACAAACAATTCTATGGACTGGCGGTCCAATATAAAGCGAAGCTGCAGATCTTTTTCCATATCCTGTATCTTCATTTTTCTCTGGCATACAACATCTTTGTTTATTCCACAGTAGGTTCTGTCTATTTCCAGTATTCCCTGCTTCCTGTAGTATGTATAACTAGTTGTATAAGACTCATTATGTGCAAGATCGATCCGGAACTCTTCATAATCTTCCCCGGGAATCTCCACTGTCATATCCAGTATTCTGCCCCGGATTCCCGGAAGTTCTGTTTTATGGTTAATTTCCGCTTCTTTATAGAAAACAGGATTTTTGTGATATTTTTCCAATTCCCTTATGGGTTTCTGAAAAAGAGTTCCGTTTATATACTCTAGTTCTCTTGGCAGCGTCATCATTCCCTGCCAGCTTTGTCCATCAGAAATCACACTAGAATCCCATGACTTCATCCAGGCGATCATGACTCTCCTTCCATCCGGAAGACAGGTTGTCTGTGGCGCATAAAAATCCAGTCCATAGTCCAGTGATCTGGGTGCATCTTTTATAAATGTGTGACTCTGTTTCTCATACCTTCCAGAAAAATACAGAGAATTGTGTCCATTATGAAACTCAAATCCCTCTGCGGTCATATTCTGTGGAGAACAGATCAGAATATGAGTTCCATTCAGTTCAAAAAAGTCTGGACATTCCCACATGCATCCGATTTTTCCCGATGTATTTTCAGCCAGAATGGTTTCAAATTTCCATTTTTCCAGGTCTGAACTGGAAAACAATACCACCTGTCCTTTATATTTTTCACTTTTATTTCCCACGATCAAATAATATTTTCCGTCCTCTTCCCAGATCTTCGGATCACGAAAATCAATTTGACTGCATCCCTGCGGCAGCATATCCCCGGTGATTATCGGATTCTTCGCTGATTTTTCATATGTTATACCGTCGCCAAAAGCGATACACTGATTCTGTCTTTCTTCCCGACTTCCATTAGAGTTTTCCTCGTCTGTAACTCCGGTATAAATAAGTACGTGCCTGTCTCCTGCCTGAACAGCACTTCCGGAAAAGCATCCTTTTTTGTCATATTCCTGATCCGGCGCCAAAGCCACCGGCTCTGTTTTCCATTTTATCATATCATCTGTTACGCTGTGTCCCCAATGCATAGGACCCCAGCAGATGGAATATGGATGATACTGATAAAACAGATGCACCTTTCCTTTATATACAGAGAATCCGTTGGGATCATTAATCCAGCCTATAGGAGCAGAAACATGAAAAACAGGTTTCTCTCCTTCCGGCATCTGATTCATCTGTTCATATTGAAATTGAGTTGCTTTTATTAATTTTTCGCTCATTTCAAACTCCTGTATCACTATATATTTTTACTTTGTATCTCCCTGGTTTTCCCCCAGACTTTCCTGATACTGATCAAAATACTTCTGTTTGATGGCCAGATAATCTGACAAGCCATACTGCTCCATTTTCTCGAGATAGCTGTCCCACTCTTTTTCAATCCCACCATTCAGAATCCAGTCCGCTTTCTTCTGTTCTGCATATTTCTTAATATCTGTATCATACTGGGATATTTTGTTAGTGTCCTCAATGCTCATAAATACATTGGGATAAACGTATTTACTGTTCATATCCTTCAAATATACCTCATGCATATTATCCAGGCGCCATTTAGCATCATCCGGCTGTGTCACGTATACATCATAATATTCATTCAGTATTGCAAGAGGCCCGTTTACCGACTGAGCTTCCCTTACCTCTACCGGAGACTGATCTCCAAGATCCATATGCCTCAGCATAGGCTCTCCGCCCTTATTTGTACCCATCTCAAAAATGTTAAAGGAATCCTCTTCTCCATAAGTTCCCCAGTTATTCTGAGGAGACTGGAGAGGTGCATACATCTGATCGATCCAGGCTGCTGCCAGAGCTGTGTTTCTGCAGCTAGTAGTAAGCACACAGCGTCCTCTGTCAAAACCGCTGGTCTCACTGTTGTTCTGCCTTGTGATATTAACAAGACCTTCCGGACCGGCAAGAGCTGGAAGCATCACATAATCCTGATAGTTGTCAATATTGGAAATATCCCAGGTAAAGCAAAGGCCATAACGGTGATTTTTACCTTTTGCCACATATGTAGACCACTCTTGGGTAAAGGCTTCCGGGTCTACCAGATTTTCTTCCACCAGTTGATGAAGCCACTGGATTCCTTCCTTATACCCTTCCTGGACAGTAGTGTAGATCACTTCACCCTGATCTGTCACTGCAAAATGATCTCCCGTATCTCCATAACCTTCTCCAAATCCATTGATTAGAATGGACGGATCCTGATCTCCGTTGTTTATAATAAAGGACATTGGAATCACTCCGCCCTCAATCCCAAATTCTTCTTCTAATTCTGCGGCATGATCGCGAAAGGCAATCAGGGTTTCCTTCAATTCATCCACCGTAGACGGTACTCCCAACTTCAAATAATCCAGCCATTTTTTATTGATATAGGGAATGTTTCCAATTGCCTGAATAGCCTCTTTTCCTGCCCCCAGCTGTTCAATCCATGGGAATGAGTAAATATGTCCATCGGGCGCCGTACACATAGTTCTGTATTCCGGATACTGTTCAAATACCTTCTGAAGATTAGGCATATATTTGTCAATGAGATTTTCTAGGGGAATAATAATTCCCTGTTTTGCATATCTCAGAAGATCATAATCATTCATTCCGGCATTAAACAGACCATCCGGAAGGTTTCCAAACTGTGCCAAAGCCAGGTTCTTTTTGTCTGCAAACTGATCTGCAACAAAACAGGTCCAGTCAATATGTACATTTGTCTGTTCTTCCATTCTCTGGAAAATAACCCTTTCATTCGGATCCTGCGTTGATGTTGCCGGTGCGCTTGTAATAAAAGATAACTCCGCCTGCTCCTTCAGAGGAAATGAAACCTCTGATACAGGAGTATCCGGATTGATCTCTGCTTCCATACGCTCTCTTTTTCCACATCCTGTGACAGAAGCAAGCATCACAACAGAAAGGCCTGCTGCCATCAGCATTTTTATTCTTTTTTTCATGCTTTACATCCCCCTTAACCTTTTACAGAACCAACCATGATTCCTTTATCAAAATACTTCTGGAAGAACGGATACATGATCAGAAGCGGCAGACTGGATACTACGATCGTAGCATATTTCAAAAGTTCTGCAACCTTTGCCATCTCCGCCGTGCTCTGGATATCCGCTATCATTCCCGGCTGAGGTGTATTCTGAACTAATATCGATCTTAATACAAGCTGCAGCGGCTGAAGCTCTGCGTCGTTCAAATAGATCATTGCATCAAAATAGCTGTTCCACATTCCTACAAACGACCATAATGCCAGAACTGCAATAATAGGTTTACAGACAGGAAGCATTACCTTGAAAAAATGCTGGATTTCATTTGCACCGTCAATAGAAGATGCTTCCCGCAGTTCCTTGGGAATAGACTGATAATAGGTTCTTGCAAGTATCATATTCCATACGTTAAATGCTCCTGGAAGAAGAATAGCCCAAATAGTATTTACCATATGTAACTGATTGATCAAAATAAAGGTAGGAATCATTCCTCCACCAAAAAACATTGTAATAAGAAAGATTGTATTAAAAAATTTTCTTCCTACAAATTCTTTCTTTGACATAGGATAAGCTGCCAGCAGTGTGATAAACACAGAAATCACAGTAAATGCCGCCGAGTAAAAAAATGAATTAAAAAATCCACGCCAGATCATATCGTTCTCCAGAACTCGTCTGTACGCATCCAGCGTCCAATCCTTAAAATTCAGGCTGATTCCCCGACTGTTCAGTACATTGGGATCCATAAAGGAAGCCATTAGAATATATACAAGAGGAATCAGTATTGATAAAACAAAAATACCAAGAACAGTATATCCGATTCCCAGAATCACTTTATCAGATGTTCCGAGTTTCATTTTTCTTCTTGTTTCCATTTCTTTCCTCCTCTTTATAAACCTTCGCCATCATTTAACTTTTTCACAACCCAGTTGACTGCAATCAGTAAAATAACATTGATAACAGCGTTAAATAAACCTACTGCTGTAGAATAACCGTAATCTCCATTGAGAAGACCCATTCGATACACATATGTTGAAAGGATTTCAGATGCCGGAAGATTCATGTCTGTCTGTAATGCAAAAGCTTTTTCAAATCCGATACTCATAATGTTTCCGGCCTGCAGGATAAACTGGATCACAATGATGTTTTTAATCGCCGGAAGTTCTACATAACGTATCTGTTGGAAGATATTTGCTCCATCTACGATTGCTGCCTCTTCCAGATCTTTGCTGGCATTCGCAAGCGCAGCCGTATACATAATAGATGACCATCCGGCTGTCTGCCAAATTCCACTGGCAATATAAATTGTACGGAAAGCTGAAGGCATTGTCATCCAGTTTGTATCAATCCCGAGAAGAGAATTGACAGGGCCTACCGGAGAAAGAAACATGCGGACCATACCGCAGAGGACGATAATAGATATAAAATTTGGAGCATAGATTAGCAGCTGTATCTTTTTTCGTATTCCCTCGCGTCTGATACGATTCAGCAATAAAGCCAGGACAATAGGAATCGGAAATCCCCAAAGCAGACCAAATGCACTGAGTTTCAGAGTATTCATCAGGTATTCCATAAAATCAGGTGATGACAGGAATCTTTTGAAGTATTCCAATCCTACCCATTCACTTCCCAGAATACCGTCAATGACATTATAATCTTCAAAGGCAATCAACACTCCGCCCATGGGAAGATACTTGAAGATGATAGTGAGAAGCAGTGCCGGCATAAGAAAAAACAGGTAAAGCTGCCAGTTCTTTTTTACATATATCAGCTTATCTCTTGCCGTACGCTTAACAGGTAATGTTTTCTTTTTCGCTAAAATATTCACTCCATTTCCCTCCGTTTTCTTTTTTGATCTTATAACCGGTTAAGTAACCGGTTACTTTAATTTGATAATACATCACTTTTTTCTTTTTTCAATAGATTGAAGGCAAAAAAATAACCGGTTACTTAACCAGTTATTTTTCGGTTGATTTTTTATATCTTCCTTGTTATACTTGTAAATATCTATAAAAACATGTCCGACATAACATCATGGCCATATAATTACAGGGAGTACATAATTATGGTGAAAAAGAAAGTGACATTCGCTGATATTGCAGCTTACACAAATTTTTCAAAAACAACGATCTCCAGATATTTTAATAACCCTGATTCACTAACCCTTGAAAATCAGGAAAAAATAGCCGCAGCTCTAGAAGATCTGGGATATCAGGAAAACAAACTGGCAAAAGTCCTTGCCAACGGAAAAAGCGAATTTGTCGGGATCATCATCCCTAATCTCTATCTTCATTATTATTCAGAAATCTTAAATCAGCTTTTATCCAGTTACTCAAAATTCGGCTACAAATTTCTTGTTTTTGTCAGCAATGATGGAAGAGAACGGGAACAGCAGTACATCAATGAGCTTCTGGCTTATAAAATTGAGGGACTGATCATTTTGAGCCACACTTTTTCCTCGGCAGAACTGGCAAAATGCAACATCCCCATTGTGGCTATTGAACGGGAAGCCGAACATATCTGCAGTGTGGATACTGACAACTATATGGGTGGCCTACAGGCAACCAGCCTTCTGATACGAAACCGCTGCGATATCCTGATTCACATCAATGTTCCCGTGCCCGAAAATGTTCCTGCTCATAATCGTATCGCTGCTTTTGAAGATACCTGCAAAAAGTATCATGTACCATATGAACTCATGCTGGGCGATCTCGGCTCCACTTACGAAACAACCTTTGACAGGATAAAAGAAACTTTTGAAACTATCGAAGAAAAATATCCTGACAGAAAAAAAGGCATTTTTTTCGCCAACGATACTTATGCAAATATATTTCTGAATCTTATCATCCAGAAATATGGACATCTGCCAGAGCAGTACCGTCTTGTAGGTTTTGATAACTCTCCTATCGCAAATGAAGCCATCGTGCCCATTACCACCATTGGTCAACAGATTGACAAAATCGCTGAAACTGCTCTGGAACTGCTGGTCTCTCAAATGGATGAAATGAAAAAAAGGAAACCTTCTCCTTTAAAGTCCCCTGTTCATAAGCAAATCACTCCTGTCCTGATCCGTCGCGAAACAACTGACTAAAAAAAACTCTCAGAGTCCGGAAGACATTTTCCAAAATCTGAGAGTTTTATATATTTCTGTCCAGTTTACCTTTTATTTGTCTGTACTTTTGTTCATCTGTCTCAGGACTTTACGGAACTGGAAAAAGAACAAAAATCCGGTAAATGTAATTGCCAGTGTATCTGCAACCGGCTCTGCCATATAAACTGCCCTTGCCTTGTCTGCTGTAAGAACCGCAGGCATAATATAAATCAGAGGGATCAGCAGTACAAATTTTCTCATAACGGCCACAAGAATAGATGCTTTTGCATTTCCCAGAGCGCCAAATGTGATCTGGCATGCCATCTGGATACCAAACAGGCCCACCACTGCCATATAAATTTTAAGAGCATCCCGGGTGAACGCTGCAAGCGCTGTATCAGAGGTAAACATTCCTACGAACATTTGCGGAAACAGCATGACAACTGCCCAGAATAATACGGAATAAAACATGCTGCACTTTAAAAGCAGCCAGAAGGCCCCTTTCACACGCTCTTTATTTCCGGCTCCGTAATTGTAGCTGATAATAGGCTGTGCCCCCTGTCCAAGTCCCTGGAGAGGAAGCATGGCAAACTGCATAACACTGGTAAGAATGGTCATAGCTCCTACAGCCAGGTCTCCTCCATACTTCAAAAGGGAAGAATTGAAGCATACAGAGATCACGCTTTCACTGGACTGCATGATAAACACAGAAGAACCAAGCGCCAGGCAGGGAAAAAGAATTTCTTTTTTGACTGTCATATATCTTTTTTTCAACCTCAGAACTGTCTTTTTTCCAAACAGGAAGCAAAGCACCCAGATACAGGAAAGAGCCTGGGAAAGGATTGTTGCAAGTGCAGCGCCTCTTACACCCATATGGAATCCAAAAATAAAAACCGGATCCAGGATAATATTTGTCACTGCTCCAAGAAGTACAGAAAGCATTCCTGTTTTTGCAAATCCCTGAGCTGTGATAAACAGATTCATTCCCAATGTAAGCTGTACAAAAACAGTTCCCAAAGCATAGATGTTCATATATGCCACTGCATAATCAATGGTATTTTCACTTGCACCAAAGGCAAGAAGGAGATCCCTGTTCCAGATCAGAAGGATCATCGTAAGAAAAGCTGAAATTATGATCTGTGCAGTAAAGCAGTTCCCTAATATTTTTTCAGCAGTATCATGATCCTTTTTTCCCATATAAATAGTTGCTCTGGGGGCACCTCCGTTGCCTACCAGCGCTGCAAAAGCAGACACGATCATGATAATTGGCATACAGACACCCACACCGGTCAATGCCAGCGCTCCATCTCCGGGAATATGCCCTATGTAAATACGGTCTACAATATTATAAAGCATATTGATCAGCTGAGCCGCTACTGTAGGAAGCGCCAGCTTCATCAAGAGCTTTCCGATTGGCTCTGTTCCCAGAAAACTTTTGTTGTCGTTCATTTAAAACATCCTTTCTCTTTCATTATTTCTCTGTTTTCTCCCAATATACTGGTGAACAGTATAGCTCAATTATGGTTTTTTTACAACTGACAGGATTATCTGTGTGGCAAAAAAATAAGAGAAACGCTGTAAATCCAACGTTTCTCCCACTTTTCATCAATGCCGCAGACCGGAATCGAATAATCCTATAGGCAAAAAAACACTGTAAATAAGGCGGTTTCAGCACATCTTCAAAAAAATGTAATCAAACGTGTAATCAACATATTTTCTGTTTTTTAAAGAATGGAATAGTTCCATCCTGTAAAATATTGATATGCTATTTTTCCTTGTCCACTCTCTTTTCACCACCCAGCGTTCCGCAGGATGCCCGAAGCATCGGTGTACCTAGCAGGGCGGTGGGATGTTCGGGCAAGCGTCAGTTTTCTTTCCTTAAAATGAATATAAAAATACCGCCGGACATTTACTGACTGGCGGCGTTCATAATCT
>NZ_CABVDF010000124.1:0-8158 GCF_902497045.1 uncultured Blautia sp.
TCTGCTTTTGTCAATATAAGACTAAAAAAAATATGTTTTTCTTGCAAAAAGCACCGCCAGTTTTCCCTGGCGATGCTCCTGCAAATAATTACTCATCTTTTTTCTCATTCACATCTATGACTTTACTCTTATCTCCCACAAAGAAAATATCATCCATTTTCCAGATGATCTCTATTCTTCCGCCGCCATAGACATACACTTTATCAATAATCTTGTACAGCACGTTTTTATCAAAAGACTGTAATGCTGCAATATCATTCAGCTCTGCCTGTTTCGCTCCTGCTTCCTCAATCTTTTTCCGGGCTTCTTCAATTTCATTTTCAATCTCCGGAATACACTGATCAATTTCAGCAATGCGTTTTGTTGTTATCTCCAGCTCTGAGATATACTGGTCTTTCGTAAGACTTCCCATTCTGTAATCAGAATATAATTTCATCTTTCTGGATGACAGACGCTTCTTTTCGCTCGCCAGAGTAGAGAGCTTTTCTTCCTGAATAGATGTTTCCAGCCACACTTTTTTCTTCTTTTCCAGATTATCTGATATAAACCGAACCATGTTTCTGGCACAGGCTAAAACCGTTTCCTCCAATTCCACTTTGTCCATCTTGCTGTTGGAACACTCTGGAAGTCCGGTCATGTGTGCTTGTGGACAGCGATACGATTTACCAGATCCCGTTAAGTCCAACCGTCTACCACATGATGGACACATCAAAATTGCATGACTTTTTTTCTTTGGTTTGTATGGACGTTTTTCTTTTGAAAATGCCATCTCATTCGCCTTTGCAAATAATTCCTCTGACACGATTGGTTCATGTGTTCCTTCTACAATAATCCAATCCTCTCTGTCATTTTTGGCAAGTTTGGTACTTCCAGTTACTGCAACTCTTTTTTTACTCCACACAGTTTTTCCCAGATAGACCTCATTTTTTAACATGTCTGAAATGGTTGTCTGCGACCATAGCTTTTTTTCTTTCTCTATCTTACGAAGATCCGCAAACTTTTCCTGCACACCGTCTTTTATAATATCTTTCAGGTAAATGACGCCTAAAACGATATGGTTCTTGGCCACCACCAGAGGTGTTCCTCCTTTGGATGAAATCTCTTTCACAATATGATCACACTCCGGAGAATAAATTTCTCCGCCTTTTACCACGTAATCTTTAATTGCATCTGCAGCTCCTTTTCGGATTTCTGTCCCTGCAAAATTCACACCGCTCATCCGGGTCACTGCGGTAAATGGGACAAATTCCATATTTTTATCAGAAAGACTTCTTTCCCGGATTCCAAACTTTTCTTTTGCCAAAACTACAACACTTCTTCCTTCCGGCGTTTCATCTGCCAGGGAAGACAGTTGTGCTGCATCCGCCAGTTCCTTTTCCGAAGCTCCATCTACCGGAATAAAGGCATCTGCACGACGGTTTCCCAGAGTAATCGTTCCTGTCTTATCCCGCATCAGAATATCTACATCACCTGCCGCTTCAATGGCTCTTCCACTCATTGCCAGCACATTAGCCTGGTTCAGACGGCTCATACCTGCAATGCCGATTGCAGAAAGCAGCGCACCAATGGTTGTCGGTGCCAGGCAGACCAGCAATGCAACAAGGGTCGTAATGGATGTAGGATTCGGTATTCCTGCCTGCTCTGCAGAGAACATAGAGTATGTATAAAGGGACATGGTTACCATAATAAATACGATGGACAATGCAACAAGAAAAATCTGCAATGCAATCTCATTCGGTGTCTTCTTACGATTTGCTCCTTCTACCATGGCAATCATCTTGTCCATAAAGGTTTCCCCTGCTTCACTGGTAATTCTCACAACAATCCAGTCAGACAGCACAGTGGTTCCGCCTGTTACGGCACTCCTGTCTCCGCCACTCTCACGAATTACCGGTGCAGACTCACCGGTAATTGCACTTTCATCCACAGATGCAGCACCATCCACAACTTCTCCATCACCTGGAATCTGTTCCCCTGCCTTTACCAGAACCAAATCTCCTTTTTTAAGGCTTGTGGACGGAATAACTGTAATCCTTTCTTTCTGATCCGGTGACGGGATCTTATGGGCATCTACGTCTTTCTTTGCTTTTCTCAAAGAATCTGCCTGTGCCTTACCTCTTCCTTCTGCAATCGCTTCTGCAAAATTTGCAAACAATACCGTAAACCACAGGATCACTGCAACCGCACAGGTATAGCCGGTCGGTGCATCTCCAATTCCGAAAATCGGAGAAATAAGCCAGAGTCCGGTAGTCATGATTGCCGACAGGTAAACCAGAAGCATGACCGGATTGCCTGCCTGCGTTTTCGGTTTTAACTTAATAAATAAATCTTTGATTGCCCTCATCATCATTTTTTTATCAGAGAGGGCAGTTTTTTGTTTTTCTGCCATTTTTGATTCCTCCATATGATCAAATCATTCGATTATTCCTGATTTTTATCCAACAAACTCTGCAATCGGTCCCAATGCCAGTGCCGGGAAGAAACTCAAAGCACCAATCAGCAGCACGATCACGATCAGCAGGAATACAAACATTCCATTACTGGTAGATAAGGTTCCTGCTGTAACTGCCAGTTTCTTTTTCTGTACCATGCTTCCTGCGATTGCAAGGATTCCTGTAATTGGGAGGAATCTTGCCAGGAGCATTGCACCACCAAGAGTAAGATTCAAAAATGGAGTATCTGCGCCAAAACCGGCAAATGCAGAACCATTGTTTCCTCCGGCTGATGAATATGCATACAGCATTTCAGAAAAACCATGTGCCCCGGAGTTATTCAGGCTTTCTGCAACGGATGGAACCGCTGCTGCTATTCCACTGAATACCAATATGGCGATTGGTGTGGCAAGGCATACCAGGACTGCCCATTTCATTTCATAAGGCTCAATCTTCTTTCCCAGGTATTCCGGTGTTCTTCCGACCATCAATCCTGCAATAAATACAGTTAATATTGCAAATCCAAGCATACCGTAAAGTCCACACCCTACGCCTCCGAATACTACTTCACCAAGCTGCATCAGAAGCATTGTGATCATACCGCCAAGAGGCGTATAGCTGTCATGCATAGAGTTTACGGAACCATTGGATGCTGCCGTCGTCCATGTTGCCCATGTGACAGAGGAACCGATACCGAATCTTGCTTCTTTTCCTTCCATATTT
Organism: uncultured Blautia sp.; assembly: GCF_902497045.1. Taxonomy (NCBI): domain Bacteria; kingdom Bacillati; phylum Bacillota; class Clostridia; order Lachnospirales; family Lachnospiraceae; genus Blautia; species uncultured Blautia sp. The sequence goes on from NZ_CABVDF010000124.1 coordinate 3,156, forward strand.
CCACCAGCCTGTCCGTCAGTGGAAGTATCTACATATTCATTTTCTGTAAGGACCGTAGATGCGGACTGCTCATTCACTGCTACTACAGACATTGCCGCAATTAACATCAGAAACATCGCCATAAAAACTGCAATTCCCTGCTTTTTGTCTTTTACGTCACGGCCAAATGAAAAGCATAATGACGCAGGTATCAGAAGCAAAAACAGCATCTCAAGTAAATTGCTGAACCAATTCGGATTTTCCAGCGGATGTGCAGAGTTTACACCATAATATCCACCGCCATTGGTACCCAGCTGTTTAATAGCAATCTGACTTGCCGCAAAACCGAGAGGAACGATTTCCTCTGTAACAACTTCCGCATCCTCTACAACCTCTCCATCTACCGTTACGGTATCTCCGTTTATTCTGGCATCCTCCAGATAGTTGCCATCAGCATCAAAAGCAACCGGCTCCATCAATTCTACAGTTTCTGCAGCTTTCCATGTCTGTGGAACACCCTGAGAAGCAATCATAAGTGCACCTGCCAGAGAAAGCGGCATTAAAACATACAGGGTGGATCTTGTCAGGTCTGTCCAGAAATTTCCCACGCCTTTTCCTTTTACTCTGGTAAAACCACGGATCAGAGCATATAAAACTGCAATACCAGTAGCCGGTGTCACAAAATTCTGAACCGTCAGCCCCAGAGCCTGAGACAGATAGCTGAGCTGTGATTCTCCACTGTATGCCTGCCAGTTTGTATTTGTCACAAAACTGATGGCAGTATTCAGTGACAGATCCCAACTCATTCCCTCTATATGCTGGGGATTAAATGGGAGGAATTTCTGGAACACCTGTAAAAGAAACAGTACCAGAAGTCCAAATCCGGAAAATGCCAGTACACTTACCAGATACTTTTTCCATGACATATCTTCTTCCGGGTCAATATTTTTTCTTTAAACAATTTTTCTTCCTCCTTCCGTGAGAGGTAATGTAAAGATAAACTCTGCTCCCTTTCTATCCGTCCGGTTCCGCCCGATGATCGTTCCGCCATGGGCATTTACCACCGTCTCACAGATCGTAAGCCCCAGCCCGATTCCTCTTTTCACATCAACTGAACGAGTCTTGGAAGTGTAAAATATTTTAAATAGATTGGAAACGTCTGCTTCAGCAATTCCCTCTCCTTCGTCCCGGACAGAAACCAGTAGTTCATCTTCTGTGTAACTGGCAGAAACAGTAATGGCTTCCTGCGGTCTTGTGTGTTTCACTGCATTGTCCAACAGATTGGTAATTACCTGCTCAATCAGCTTTGCATCCATCGGCACTAGCCGGAACTCTTCCGGTATCTCTACCTGTATCTCCCGCTCCGGAAAGCTCCGTTCCACATGAGCAACTGCACAGCCAATCACCTCTTCGATTGCTTCCATTTCTTTTTGTATCACAATTTTACCATCCTGCAGCCTGGTCAGGCTTAATATATTTTCCACTAATGATTTCAGCCAGTCTGCGTCCTGATAAATACCTTGAAGCAGTTCCTGACGTCTGTCTTCTTTGTCAGTCATATCCATCAGCATTTCCGATGTCCCCATGATACCCGACAGTGGTGTCCTGAGATCATGAGAGATTGCACGCAAAAGATTCGCACGTTCTCTCTCGTTCCATGCTTTCTCTGTCACGAACTCTTTCTATCGTTACTTCAATCCGATCCATTGCCATGGAAACATTCTCCATAATAGAATGCAGTAACTTTTTCTTTTCCTGCAGATGTTCTTCATTTACGGTTTTATCAATTTTAACAACTGCCAGCAAATGCTCCCGTCCGTTGACCGGGTACCCATAAGTGTCCTCTTCTTCCAGATATTCGGTTCGAAGATTTGTATATCTCTTCCGAATCTCATCTGCATCCGGCACGCTTCTGTGAATCTGCTCTTTTCCGGACTGCTGGATGAAGATCGGTTCAGACTGCCTTCCAACATAAATGCATCCGACATTTACCTGAAGCAGATGACTAATACTTTCTGCTGCAATTCTGAGAACAGCTTCCATATCCGCCGCATCAGACAACTTACTGGAAAGCATATATAAGATCTGGCTTTCTTTCCCTCTTTCATTTGCTTCTTCCGTTAAAAGCTTTTCTTTTGTTGTCAGGGCACTTGTAAGAATGGAAGTTGTCAGCATAATGGAAAAAGTAATCAGATACCCGGGATCATTTACTGCAAGCGTATGATAGGGTTCCGTAAAAAAATAATTGTAACATAGGAGTGAAACTACTGCAGATAAAATCCCATACTGATATCCTGATGTAAATCTCGCAACCAGAAGAACAGCCAGAAGATACATCACAACAATATTCGTTTCTGGAAATCCAAGCCCTGTAAAAATCTTCCCAAGTACGGTGGCTGCAAATACGATAACCACCAATTTCAACAGGCTCTGCAGGATTTCTTTCTTTTTCATCATCATGATCGTCTCTTTATTATCATATTAATCCCGTTAAGTATAGCACTCGCAGTCTGTTTTTCCAATCCCATGAAACATGGCATTCTGTTTCTGCTCAAATAATGATTAACATTTGGAATCAATGCCGCTGGATCTAATATCAGTAGTCATATAATTTCTTATAATTCACAAAATCTTCACATAATTATTAGCACTCTCTATTGACGAGTGCTAATTCATATGTTATATTACGCATAGAACAAAGGAAGAGGAAATGATTTCTCTTCCTGATATTCATAAATCAACACTTCGGGTTTCTCCGATAGTGCAAACTTTAGTTTATGTCATGAAAGGAGATATGACTTATGTTAATGCCTAATATTTTTGGAGAAAGTTTATTTGATGATTTTATGGATGATTTTGCTTTTCCGGACATCGATAAAAAATTGTATGGGAAACATGCTCCCCATATCATGAAGACCGATGTAAAGGAAAAAGACAACACTTACGAAGTGGCCATTGATCTTCCGGGATTTAAGAAAGATGAGATTCAGATCCAGCTTGAAAACGGTTATGTAACGGTAAGTGCCGCAAAAGGTCTTGATAAAGATGAAAAGGATAAGGAAGGAAAATATATCCGCCGAGAGCGTTATGCCGGAAATGTAAGCAGGAGCTTTTATGTAGGAAATAATGTTCAGAGAGAAGACATCCATCCGAAATTTGAAAATGGTATTCTTTCCTTTACTGTTCCAAAAGAGCAGAAGACAGTAGAAAACAACTCCCATTATATTGCCATTGAAGGTTAATCTCAAACGGGCAGGGAATAAAACCCCTGCCTGTTTTAAAAGCTAAACACAATTGGGAAAGAGGTTTTTGATATGAGTAAAACGACATCAAAAGTATTATGGATTTTAGCCGGAATCTTTCTGATTATAACCGGGATTGGATGTTTGAGGAATCCCGGAGAAATTCTTTATGGTCTTCCCATTATCTTTGGAGTTGCCATGATGTTTTCCGGCATTATAGATATAGTGATATTTGCAGCCGGTCATGATTATATGGCAGGATCTGGCTGGTTTCTTGCTGACGGCATTCTGACCGTACTGATGTCTTTATTCATTTTGGGAAATGGATGGTTTACAGCAATGACAATCTCCTTTATTTTAGGAATGTGGCTGATTTTTTCAGGTATCACCAAACTGGTTAATTCCTTTGACCTTCAAAAACTGGGAGTAAGAGGCTGGGGCTGGTTTACGGTACTTGGAATCCTGCTGACTGTGATTGGTTTTCTGTCTTTCACACATCCATTTGCAAGTATTGCAGCTATGGCCTGGGTAATCGGATTTTTCCTGATCCTTCAGGGAATTGTATCCGTTATGCGTGGATGCTTTTCCAACCGTTTCTGGTTATAAAAATATAACAAAAACTAACATTGCCAAAGAGGAAAAAGGCACCTCTTCATATAGATTCGGCTGCATACAAAATTGTGTGCAGCCTATTTTAATGAATACCTAATTCTGAAAAAAATCTTTTACTCTCTACGGATAATCTTATCCTACAACAATTTTTTCTTTTTAAAATAAATGAGTTCCAGAATAATTGTAATTACTGCAATTGCAATCACTGCAACATATCCGTATTTCCACTGCAGCTCAGGCATATTTACAAAATTCATCCCATACCAGCCGGTCAAAAGTGTAAGTGGCAGGAATAAGGTTGTCACAACTGTCAATATACACATAATTTTATTCTGTTGTGCATCCTGCTGAGATTGATACAGTTCACGTAACTGCAGTATATTTTCTCTAAGCAAATGCACATGGTTATGCAGTCGTTCTGTCCTGAGTGCATAACGATTCCACGATTCTGTATTATGGATAATAGTCAGTCCATCTTGAGACTGTAATAGATCACCAATCATAGCCAGCTGTTCATAATATGCATCCAGCTCAGATAGTTTCTGTCGATACTTTGTAAGAACCGTAAAGAAATTATCTGGAACACTTTTTATGAGCTGATCTTCCATCTTTTCAATTTCTTTTTCCAAATGTAATAAATATAGAAGATCATTTTCAATCATCAGTTCCATCATCTTAAGAAGAAACTGATCCGGCGATTTCAGCTCCTGAAACTCTTCTTCCTTTTTCTCTATCCAGTGTTTCAATTTCCCACTGTCCTCAATTAAAAAAAGTTCTTTATCTGTCAGGTAAAATCCACAAACAACATGTGGTGTACGTATTTCATTTTTTTCCGGTACTCGCAAGGTTCCCAGAATACAATCCCGAAACACTTCTGCTTTACAGTATCGGATTGATCTGATACTGCGTAATAATTCGTTATCATGCGGAAAAACTTTCTTCAACTCACGAAATTCATCTTCCCGTAAGATCGTAAGGAAATGTATATTCATCATAGAATCACTCATACTCCTTCCCATTATTCTGCTCTTGAAAATCAGAATACTCTTTCTTTTTATGAAATGTAAATACGAAATGGCAGGCACTGTTACATATAATCCCTATCGCCATTATTGAAATAGCTCATGCTGTTTTTGCATTATTCACAAAGTTTCTTTATATATCAATAAG
>NZ_CABVDF010000125.1:0-8088 GCF_902497045.1 uncultured Blautia sp.
TAATATAGTTTAATTGTTGCAAAGAGACGAGAGACAATGCAATGAACACTAAGTGTTTTTTGCGTTGTCTTTTTTATTATGTTAAGGAGGATTTTAATATGCAGAAAGAAACAAGACCTTTTATTCCGTGGGAACTGGTAGATGATTTTATGACAGCAGTTTTTGTAAAACTGGGACTGCCGGAGGAAGATGCCCGTCTTTGTTCAGATGTTCTGATGCAGAGTGACAAATGGGGAATAGAAAGCCACGGCTGCAACCGTTTTAAACCGATTTATGTGGATCGTATCCGTAAGGGAATCCTTAATCCGATCACAAAAATAGATGTTCTGAAAGAAACACCAACCACAGCAGTTCTGGATGCCAATGACGGTATGGGAATGGTAGCAAGTAAAAAAGCTATGGATATGTGTATTGAAAAAGCGCATAAATATGGCATGGGAATGGTGGCAGTGAGAAATTCTTCCCATTACGGAATCGCAGGATACTGGGCTAACCTTGCTGCAAAAGAAAATATGATTGGTATTACGGGAACCAATGCAAGGCCGTCAATTGCACCTACATTTGGTGTAGAAAATATGATGGGAACCAATCCTCTGACCTTTGCAATGCCAACAGATGAAGAATTCCCGTTTCTTTTGGACTGTGCAACTTCTATTATTCAGAATGGTAAAATTGAGTATTATGCCAGAATCGGCAAAGATACACCGGCAGGAATGGTAATTGGAAGAGATGGTTCTACACTGACAGACAGTGCCCAGATCCTCAAAGATCTTCGCAGCGGAAATGCAGCCCTGGCTCCGCTGGGAGGCATCGGTGAAACACTTGCCGGATATAAAGGATATGGATATGCTGCTGTTGTGGAAATTCTTTCCGCAGCTTTGCAGTCAGGAATTTTCCTGAAAGATCTGGACGGAAAGGATGAAAATGGAAATCTTCGTCCATATCATTTAGGACATTTCTTTATTGCAATCGATACAGATGCATTTATGGGAGCAGAGGCATTTAAAAAGACTGCAGGGAATATTTTAAGAAATCTGAGAAATTCTCAGAAGGCGCCAGGACAGGAGCGTATTTATACAGCAGGAGAAAAGGAGCATGATGTATGGATGTACCGGAAGGACAAAGGTGTTCCTGTAACAGAGGCTGTACAGAAGGAATTTATACAGTTAAGAGACGAACTGGGATTAACAGAATTCAATTTTCCTTTTGAAGCATAAAAGAGAGAATGACAGAAAGTTGAGAGGAAGAAAATAATGGATTATGCAAAGGAATCATTAAAAAAACACAGTGAGTGGAAAGGGAAAATAGAAGTAGTCAGCCGAGTGCCGGTCTCCACAAAGGAAGATCTGGCGCTGGCATACACACCGGGAGTTGCTCAGCCATGTCTGGAGATCCAAAAGGATTTAGACAAAAGCTATGAACTTACAAGACGCCATAATATGTGTGCTGTGATTACAGATGGTTCGGCAGTTCTTGGTCTGGGAGATATTGGACCGGAAGCGGGAATGCCGGTTATGGAGGGAAAAAGTGTTTTGTTTAAAGCATTTGGAGATGTGGATGCCTTTCCGTTATGCATCAAAACAAAGGATGTAGATGAATTTGTAAATACAGTATATCTGTTATCAGGTTCTTTTGGCGGGGTCAATCTGGAGGACATTTCCGCACCTCGTTGTTTTGAGATTGAAAGAAAGCTGAAAGAAAAATGTGATATTCCGATTTTCCACGATGATCAGCATGGAACCGCAATTATTACTCTTGCAGGACTGTTAAATGCGCTGAAGGTTGTTGGGAAAGAGAAAGAAAATGTAAGAATTGTGACTTCCGGTGCAGGGGCAGCTGCTGTTTCTATTGTCAGATTGATCTTATCAGCAGGCTTTAAAAATGTTGTTATGTGTGACCGGAACGGCGCGATTTATGAGGGTCGAAAAGAAGGCATGAACTGGATCAAAGAAGAAATGGCACAATGCACAAACCGTGAGAAAAGAAAGGGAACTTTGGCAGAAATGCTGGTTGGGGCAGATATTTTCATTGGAGTTTCTGCTCCGGGGTTAGTAACCAGTGATATGGTCAGATCCATGGCTGAAGATGCGATTGTCTTTGCATGTGCAAATCCTACTCCGGAAATCTTTCCGGATGAGGCCAAGGCGGCCGGAGCAAAGGTAGTGGCCACAGGAAGAAGCGATTTTCCGAATCAGATCAATAATGTCCTGGCATTTCCCGGGGTATTCCGCGGTACATTTGATGTGCGTGCAAAAGATATCAATGAAGAGATGAAAATGGCGGCGGCCAGAGCGCTTGCAGAATTAATACCTGAAGAAGAACTGGGAGCAGATTATATTATACCAAAAGCTTTTGATCCAAGAGTAGGAAAGGCAGTAGCAAGTGCTGTTGCAAAAGCAGCGAAAGACTCAGGAGCAGCAAGGATCTGATAAACAGAATAATCGGAATGTAGTACATATTTCTTTGGACAGGCGTTGCAGTGACTGAAAAGCAATGCCTGTCTATCCTCATATTTTGATAAAGGCATTGGAGGTACAGCATGGAAAAGGAAACAATACTGGAACAATTTGAAGACTATCCTGTTATTGCTGCAGTTAAGGATGAAGACGGGCTGAAAAAATGTCTGGAATCAGGGGCGGAAATACAGATTGTATTTGTGCTTTATGGAGACCTCTGCAATATCGGGGATATTGTAGATCGTTTGAAAGAAGGCGGAAAAACGGTGATCATCCATCTTGACCTGATCAGTGGATTGGGAAACCGGGAGATTGTTGTAGATTATATAAAAAACACAACAAAAGCAGATGGGATCATATCTACAAAATCAACCTTGATAAAAAGAGCAAAAGAATTGGATTTTTTTGCAGTTATGCGCTTTTTTATGTTAGATTCCATGGTTTATGAAAATGTGAGAAAACAGATAGAAAATGTAAAACCGGATATGATAGAAATTATTCCGGGAGCGATGCCTAAGGTGATTTCCAGGCTTTGTGAATTTATTGAGGGTAAGGTTCCAGTGATCGCAGGGGGAATGATCATGGATAAGGAAGATACCATGAAAGCGCTGGATGCCGGGGCAACAGCAATTTCTACTACAAGACAGAATGTCTGGTTCATGTAAAATAAGAAGGACGAAGGTGCGGAAGTATGGCAAAATATGTGATGGCATTAGATGCGGGAACAACCAGCAACAGATGTATTTTATTTAATGAAAAAGGGCAGATGTGCAGTGTGGCACAGCGTGAATTTAAGCAGATTTTTCCAAAACCGGGCTGGGTGGAGCATGACGCTAATGAAATTTGGGCCAGCCAGCTGGGAGTGGCTGTGGAAGCTATGAACATGATTGATGCATCAGCAGCGGATATTGCTGCCATCGGAATTACAAATCAGAGAGAGACAACGATCCTTTGGGATAAAAATACAGGAGAACCGGTTTACAATGCCATTGTATGGCAATGCCGCCGGACATCAGAATACTGTGATTCCTTAAAAGAACAGGGGCTGACAGAAAAATTCCGGAGGAAAACAGGCCTGGTCATTGATGCGTATTTTTCAGCAACAAAGATCAAATGGATCCTTGATAATGTGCCGGGAGCACGTGAAAGAGCAGAAAAGGGCGAGCTTTTATTTGGTACTGTGGAAACATGGCTGATCTGGAAACTGACAAAAGGAAAAGCTCATGTTACGGATTATTCCAACGCAGCCAGGACAATGCTTTTTAATATCAATACGCTGGAATGGGATGATGAAATATTACAGATATTGGATATTCCAAAGGCAATCCTTCCGGAAGCAATGCCCAGCAGCTGTGTATATGGAATGGCAGATCCGGCATTTCTGGGAGGAGAGATTCCTATTTCCGGAGCGGCAGGAGATCAGCAGGCAGCTCTTTTTGGACAGACATGTTTTCAGGCAGGCGATGCAAAAAGCACTTATGGGACAGGCTGTTTTCTCTTGATGAATACAGGGGAAAAACTGGTATTTTCGGAAAATGGTCTGATCACAACTATTGCATGGGGCCTGGATGGAAAAGTGACCTATGCTTTGGAAGGTTCTGTTTTTGTGGCAGGCGCAGCAATACAATGGCTTCGTGATGAGATGCGGATCATTGACTCTGCAGAGGATTCTGAGTATATGGCAAAAAAAGTAAAGGATACCAACGGCTGCTATGTAGTTCCGGCTTTTACAGGTCTGGGAGCTCCTTACTGGGATCAGTATGCGAGAGGAACCATTGTGGGAATTACCAGGGGTGTAAACAAATGCCATATTATCCGGGCTACTTTGGAATCCCTGGCATACCAGGTGAATGATGTCCTGGTTGCCATGAAAGCAGATTCCGGAATTGCGCTTTCTTCTTTAAAGGTAGACGGGGGAGCCAGTGCGAATAATTTTCTGATGCAGACGCAGGCAGATATTATTAATGTACCTGTAAACCGGCCTCAGTGCGTGGAGACAACAGCTATGGGAGCGGCATATCTGGCCGGACTTGCAGTCGGATACTGGAAAGATCTGGAGGATATAAAAAATAATTGGATGGTCGATCGGACTTTTGTTCCGGTTCTGGAAGAAAAGACACGGACAGAACGGATACAGGGTTGGAAAAAGGCTGTTAAGTATGCCTATGGATGGGCAAAACAGAACGTCATTGTCTGAGTTGAATTTACGATTATTATAAGCTGAATAAAAATATAAAAAGCACGTGTTTCTGTGGAAAATAATTCTATGGGACACGTGCTTTTGCAAGTGATCCAGTCCGAAGTTACTATTGACAGGCTTCTGCAATTGGTGATATTCTCAAAATAACACAGAGAATGCAAAACGATTCTGACACTCTCTCTTTAGTTTTATAAAGAGGGAGTGTGTTTGTTATACAGCAACAATTCTGATAAAGAGGTTATGAATAAAATGATAAAGTATATAAAACAATTCATAAAAAAACAATCCCCCGGAAGGCTGATCGCAATGGGATTCGCCAGTGTGATACTGATCGGAACCATTTTGCTTTTAATGTCGGTCTCTGTTAAGGAAGGGGCAGAGGTGTCGTTTATTGACGCCTTATTTACATCCACCAGTGCAGTCTGTGTTACAGGTCTGATTGTAGTGGACACAGCAGATCATTTTACCGCGTTGGGACAGGGGATTATTGCAGTACTGATCCAGATTGGAGGTTTGGGCGTAACATCTGTAGGTGTAGGTCTTGTACTTGCAGCAGGAAAAAGGGTAAGCATCAAAAGCAGGCTTATGGTTAAAGAAGCTTTAAATGTCGGTGATCTGAAAGGTATGGTGAAGCTGGTAAAGGCTATCCTTATCATGACCCTGTGCTTTGAAAGCATTGGTGCAGCTTTGAGTTTTGTAGTCTTTGTACAGAATTACAGCCCGCTGCATGCTCTTGGCATCAGTATTTTTCATTCAATTGCTTTTAATAATGCTGGTTTTGATATTTTGGGAGGTCTTAGAAATCTGATCCCTTATCAGAATAATGTACTGCTTAATCTGACAACTTGTTTTCTGATCATAGCTGGAGGAATTGGTTTTCTTGTTATCCTGGATATTAAAAAAAATAAAAGATTTAAAAAGCTTTCTTTTAATTCAAAGATTGTTCTTTCCACCAGTGTGATTCTCCTGGCAGTGGGAACCCTGCTGCTTAAAATGACAGAAGATATCAGCTGGATGGGAGCTTTCTTTAACAGTGTATCGGCCAGGACAGCAGGATTTTCTACATATTCTGTGGGAAGCTTCAGCAATGCAGGACTGTTTGTCTTATGTTTTCTTATGTTCATAGGAGCATCTCCGGGATCAACAGGAGGTGGTATAAAAACAAGTACGTTTTTTGTGATGGCTCAGAAAGCCAGAGGTATGTGTACCAACGGGGTTACTGGAGCATTTAAGAGAAGTATTTCCAGCCAGAATGTTATGAAGGCTTTTACAATAACAATGCTTTCAGCCGCAGTAGTGGGCGTGTCTACGTTTCTGATGTGCGTTCTGGAGCCGGAATATAGTTTTATGCAGGTATTTTTTGAAATGGTATCTGCTTTTGGTACTGTCGGTCTTTCTACAGGAATCACTCCTGAACTGGGAATTGCGGCAAAGCTGGTGACAATACTGGTAATGTTTACAGGACGTCTTGGCGCGATTACCATGGTATCTATATGGAGTGATCACAAGGAGCCGAATATCAGGTATTCAGAGGAAACAGTAATAATAGGATAAGTATCCGTATTAATGGAAAGAAGAGGAAAAGAATATGTTTAAGAAAAAACCGGAAAAAGCTTATGCGGTAATAGGGCTTGGCCGTTTTGGAGAGGATTTGGCTATTATGCTTGCGGAATCAGGAAAAGAAGTGATCGTAGCAGACCGGGATGAAAACAAAATAAAAGAAATGAGGCAGTATACAGAGTATGCTTTCGTAGTTGAAAACTTAAATAAAGAAATTCTGAAGGAAATGGGAATCCAGAACTGTGACGTGGCTATAATCTGTATTGGTGAGCAGGTGGATATAAGTATACTGACGACTATGAGTGTTCTGGAGCTGGGAGTTCCCCGTGTGATTTCAAAGGCTCTCAGTGCAGAGCAGGGAGCTGTTCTGGAAAAGCTGGGTGCAGAGGTTGTTTATCCGGAACGCGATATGGCAGTCCGCCTTGGAAAAAAACTTTTGTCAGGACAGCTGATCGACTATGTCGCCCTGCTGCATGATGTGGAAATCCGACAGATCCAGGTGCCGGAAAGTCTGAATGGGAAAACAGTGGAAGAAATAGAGCTTCGTCAAAAATTTCGCCTGAATATTATTGCTATTGAAAATATAAGCGGAACAAATACAGAAGTAATTCCTGAGAATGTTCTGAAAAAGGATGATATTATTGTGGTTATTGGGAAGATTAAAAATATTAACAGTTTTGAAGAGTCTTTATAAAAACTGTTAACTTAATCGCTTATAGTCAAAAGATTAAAAGCAGAGCAGAAATCTTTTACGAAAAAATACAGGAGATATAATGTCATTATAATCATCTTAGGTGGGGGGACAAAAGTTTGAAAAAGAGAGGAATGTATATATTACTGTCCGGGATGATGATTTTTTCGTCTGCTTTATATGGCGGCATACGGGAAGTAAAGGCAGCTGGTGATGGAGAAATTCAGATTTCTGCAGAGATACTAAAAGTTGAAGTAAACGGTCAGGAAAAAGAAATGAACAGAGATCTGTACGAACTGGATGCTCTTCAAAGAAAAGAATTAGCCAGTACCGATATGATCACTGTAAAAACACCCAAAGAGGATGCGGCAGGAGACCTGATGAACGAATTTGGCGTGACCGGGGAACAGATGTAGCTTCTGAATGAACTGTGGCCAGGGTTCAGTAGTATGAAAGACAGCGAACCGGCAGCCTATGATCTGGAAAATGCAGTTTATCATAGTTTTTATTTAAAATAGCTTTCAGGTGAAAAGATTGACGCAATTGATTCTTTCCCAAAATTCGAATCTGATGGAGCAGATCCTGGTACTCAGATTGGAAAGTTTCTGACGAAGCATGTGACAATCCAAGGATAAAAATACTGGAAATTTTTGCAGAAGCTAAAGAAGAGGTTAAGGGAGAATAAATGGCATCTGTCAAATTAATGGCAGATGCCATTTATGGATTCAGAAAGGATGATAGCTACAACTGCTCATGATCTAATTTATGACAAACGTCAAGTACGAAATTACGTGTGCTTTCTACTGCCCTGTTTGCTTTTTCTATATCTCTGGAAGTGGGCATAAAACTATCTGCCCCGGGATACCTCGTGGTAAAGTAGAATCCGTCAATAACACCCATATTAGTTTCTGCTTCATCTGGTATTTTGATTCCCATATCATCCATAATATATTTCATAAGTTTGTTCAGACTATGTGATTTTAAAATCCATTCCTTTTCGCGCATCTCATGATTTGTGTCCGGGATCGCATATTCTGAAATAATGTGTTTCAGATATCTTTCACATATATTTTGACCAAGCGCTGCTAAAGCACTTCCTCTTACATTAGAATCGTAAGCCTGTCTAAAAAAGAGATAGTCATTTTCTGCAAAGTCAAAATATGATTCTAATGAATTTCCCA
>NZ_CABVDF010000126.1:0-7963 GCF_902497045.1 uncultured Blautia sp.
ACACGCAAAAAATCCATTGCAATCACAGAGGCAGATTGGTAGAATAGAAAATGAAACTATAAATTTACAGGAGGAAAACGGAATGTTAAAGGGAAAAACAGTGCTTCTTGGTGTTACCGGAAGTATCGCTGCATATAAGATCGCGTATCTTGCCAGCGCACTGAACAAGCTTCATGCACAGGTTCATGTACTTATGACGGAGAATGCCACGAATTTTATCAATCCCATCACATTTGAATCACTGACAGGAAATAAATGCCTGGTGGACACCTTTGACAGGAATTTTCAGTTTCAGGTAGAGCATGTGTCTCTTGCCAAGCAGGCAGATGTGGTAATGATCGCTCCGGCAAGTGCTAATGTGATCGGTAAGCTTGCCCATGGTATTGCAGATGATATGCTGACTACTACCGTTATGGCATGTAAATGTAAAAAATATATTTCTCCGGCAATGAATACGAATATGTATGAAAATCCTGTTGTCCAGGATAATCTGAAAATCCTGGAGCATTATGGTTTTGGAGTTATTGATCCCGCAGTGGGATATCTGGCATGCGGAGATACCGGAGCCGGCAAGATGCCGGAGCCAGAGGTACTTCTTCAGTATATCCTCAGAGAAATTGCCCGTGAAAAGGATCTTGCAGGCAGAAAACTCCTTGTAACAGCCGGACCGACGCAGGAGTCTATTGACCCGGTTCGTTATATTACAAACCATTCTTCGGGGAAGATGGGATATGCTGTTGCGCGGGCAGCTATGCTCCGTGGAGCAGAGGTGACACTGGTAACAGGTCCCTGTGCCATAGATCCGCCTCCTTTTATAAAAACAGTACCTGTGATCACTGCGAGAGACATGTTTGAGGCAGTCACATCAGTCAGTGAGGAACAGGATATTATTATAAAGGCTGCAGCAGTGGCGGATTACCGTCCGATTCATGTTGCAGACGAAAAGATGAAAAAGCATGACAGCGAAATGAACATAGAACTGGAAAAAACAGACGATATCCTGAAATATCTGGGAGAACACAGACGCCCGGAACAGTTTTTATGTGGATTTTCCATGGAAACACAAAATATGATCGGTAATTCCAGGGCCAAGCTTCAGAAGAAGCATCTGGATATGGTGGCAGCCAACAATCTTAAAGTGGCAGGCGCCGGATTCCAGGGAGACACAAATGTGCTGACCCTGATTACACAGAATGAGGAAGTGTCACTTAAGCTGATGAGCAAAGAGGATGCAGCCAATGTCATTCTGGATAAGATTCTCTCTATTTTAAAAGAGAGGGAAGTGTAACCCGTTTACCAGGAAGCGGGCAAATAAAAAATTCCGGCCCGCAGTTCCGCACCGTATTGTATCCCTGAAGAGGGAACGATAACAAGGAGGAAAAAATGAAAACAACAAAGAAATTCACTACGTCACAGCTTACCATGTTAGGGTTGATGTCCGGCATTCTTCTGCTTATGGCATATACTCCTTTGGGGTATTTGAACATCGGTCCTCTGGCAATCTCTTTTAATGTGATCCCGGTTGCTGTCAGCGCTGTTGTGCTGGGACCCACAGGGGGAGCTATTGCAGGAGCTATTTTTGGACTTACCAGTTTTGGGCAGTGTATCGGAATCGGTGGTACCAGTGCAATGGGAGCCATGCTTTTTAGTATCAATCCGCTTCTGGCATTTCTCCAGAGATTTCTTCCGAGACTTCTGGATGGTTTTTGCATTGGATACATATTCCGGTTTATGCGCAAAAAGACAAATATTTATGTATCCTGTGCAGTAACCGGATTTTTCTCTGCATTTCTTAATACGCTGTTCTTTATGACAGCATTGATTGGAATGTTTGGAAATACCTCATATATCAAAGAAATGATCGGCGGTCAGAATGTGATTCTGTTCTGCTGTGCTTTTGTGGGTATTAATGCGGTCTGTGAAATGGTTTCTTCTACCGTGATCACAGGAGCAGTAGGCGCAGCCCTTTCCCGGGCACATCTTCTTCCGGCTGCTCAGGCAATCCCTGCAAAATAAACAGAAGTTTTAACGAAAAATTATAAACGGAAGTATTAGAAATAACGTTAGGAATGAGAAAATATGATCTTAGCTATTGATATCGGAAACACCAATATTGTTGTGGGCTGTATCGATCGGGAAAAAACCTACTTCGTAGAACGTCTTTCTACGGTACGCACAAAAACAGAACTGGAATATGCCATTGACCTGAAAACAGTTCTTGATATTTATCATATCAAAAAACAGGATATTGAAGGATGTATTATTTCTTCTGTTGTACCTCAGATCACCAATGTGGCGAAGCTGGCAGCAGAGAAGATCCTGAAAAAAGAGGTTATGGTAGTAGGACCGGGGCTGAAGACCGGCTTGAATATCATGCTGGATAATCCGGGAGAAATGGGGGCGGACCGTGTGGCGGATGCTGTTGCAGCCATGACTTTTTATCCTGTGCCTCTTGTGATCGTAGACATGGGAACTGCCACAACTGTTTCTGTCGTAGACGAAAAGAAGCGTTTTATGGGAGGAATGATCCTTCCAGGCGTGCGGGTATCTCTGGACGCGCTGACAGCAAGGGCTTCCCAGCTCAGCGGGATCAGCATTGAGGAACCAAAAAGACTGATAGGAAGAAATACAGTGGACTGTATGAAAAGCGGTATTCTTTATGGAAATGCTGCTGCAGTAGACGGTATCATAGACAGGATCGAAGAAAATCTGGGACAGAAGGTGACGGTGATCGCTACAGGAGGAATGTCAAAAAAAATCATTCCTCACTGTAAACGGGATATGATCTGGGACCCGGATCTTTTGCTGAAGGGGCTTCTTGTGATTTACGAGAAGAACCGTTCATGAAAATCCTCTGACCATATCCTCCGGAATAGGAGCCAAGAAACACAGCTCTTCTCCGGTGACGGGATGACGAAATTCCAGCTGCAGAGAATGCAGAGGCTGCCTTTGGAAAAAGGTATAATCCGGGCAGTATAGATAATCGGCGGGAAGGGGAAAACCCAGATATCCCATATGGACCCGGATCTGGTGTGTCCTTCCGGTTTCCAGGTGAAGCTCCATGAGAGACATGTTTTTGTGAGAGGCAAGACGGTGATAAAAGGTAACCGCTGCCTCTCCTTTTTCATAGTCTACACATCGTTTGATCACAGAATCTCCAAGCCTTGCAATGGGTGCGGAGATTTTTCCGTTTAAGGGAGGAATCCCTTTGACTACTGCAAGGTATGTACGGCGAATCTCTCTTTTTTTCATCTGGGAGGAAAGAAGGGCCGCGCTGAAAGGATTTTTTGCAAGAATCAGAGCACCGGAGGTGTCACGATCCAGCCGGTTGATACAGCGGAAAGGGCAGAAACTTCCCTGCTGCAGGAAATAAAAGGCGGCGCCGTTTGCAAGGGTATTTTCGTAGTTGCCCATAGAAGGATGTACCGGCATTCCGGCAGGTTTGTTTACAACCAGGATATCCTGATCTTCGAAAAGAATATCCAGATTTATGGAGGTTGGAGGGATGTTTTCCGGATCGCCGGTTTCCGGGATATGGATGCGGAGAATGTCCCCATCGGATAGAAGTGTTCTTCCTCCGACTTTGAGTCCGTTTAAAAGGATGGCATCTTTCTGGGACTTCATGGAGGAAAGGATATTTCTGGAAAATCCTTTTGCACGCAGAAAATCCAGAATTTGTGTGCCGCTGTGATCTTTTGTAATGGAATAAGTAAGGATTCTGTCCATGGAAATACCTCGTCTGCTGGATTATTTTCTTGATTGTGATTGTAGTGCTGCCTTGTTTACGGGAAGAGCTTTTTTTGCCAGTTTACGGTAGCTTCCTGCTGACATACCGCAGTATTTGCGAAAGCTTTGAGAAAGATAGCTTTGAGAAGAGAAGCCGGTAAGGTGGGCAATATCGGAAATTCCGTAATCTGTAGTTTCCAGAAGCTCCTTGCAGACTTCGATCCTTCTGCGGTTCAGATAGCTGATGGGGGAGATACCATAATATTTGGTAAACTCATGACTCAGATAATACTTGTTTAAATGGCTGATGGCAGAAAGCTGATCGAGAGTTATAGGTTCGCTGTAGCTGGAATCCAGATAACGTTTAATATCTGCGCATTCCCGGCTGGGCTGCTGAGAGGAGACAACCTCAAAAGCTGAGTCGGTGAGTCTTTTCAGCTGGATAGTAAGGCTTTCCAGCATGTTTCTGCAGATGCTTTCATATCCGTCCTGTTTCTGATCCAGTTCCTGAAAAATTGAATGAAAGTAAAAAAGCAGGTCTGTTTTTTTCTGCCGGCAGTTAAAAATCTTAAAATCTTTATGATCGTGAAAAGAAAAACTGATCCCGTCTACACCTACAGTAAAATAACTGAGCGGGTGGCTGCTGTCAGAAAGCTCTGTGTGGCTTAAATGAGGGCTGATAATAATAAGATCATCTTTTGTAATAGGAAACACATCATCCCGGATAAGAAAATTCCCCTTTCCCTCCCGTACATAAAAAAGCTCGGTAAATCCATGGGAGTGGGGGATACTGGACCAGTCGCCCTCGTACCGGGAGGCGGAGGCAGAGACAAGTACCGCATCTACAGAGGGACAGGAACTGGAAGTGAAAAGCAGAGAACGGCTGCTCATGGCGGCTCCTTTCTATATGGCAAATATTAGTGTTTTTGTTTTTGGAATTGTTTTATAAAACTTAATAATTTCATCATATCACAAAAAAAGTTATACAGCAAGATTTCTAAAAAACAAAGCAAAAAGACAATTGAATTCACAGGCCAGAATCATTATCCTATACTTAGAAAAAGGAAATATTTGTACAGGGAGATTTTTACACAATAGTAATGGAGGTAAAAAACATGGCAGAAAAAAGAGGAAGAGTCACGATTCCTACGGATCTGGACGTGATCAAAGAAACACTTGATATTATGAAGGAATGGGGGGCAGATGCCATCCGCGACTGTGACGGCACAGAATTTCCCCAGGAGCTGAAGGATACCGGCTCCAAGATTTATGCAACTTATTATACAACCCGTAAGGATAACAACTGGGCAAAGGCACATCCGGAAGAAATCCAGCAGATGTATATTATGACTTCCATCCATACAGCAGTTGAGGAGAGTCTGGAAATCCACCTTATGGATCATCTGTATCCGGATATGCTTGCAGTCAATACAAGAGATGATATCCGCAAATGGTGGGAGGTTATGGACCGTACAACCGGTCAGCCTGTTTCCTGTGAGAAATGGTCCTATCAGGAAGAAACAGGAAATGTAGTGATCCAGGCAGAACGTTTCCATCAGTATACCGTAAGCTTCCTCGCCTATATCATGTGGGATCCGGTTCATATGTATAATGCAGTTGTAAATGACTGGAAAGACGTGGAACCGCAGATGACCTTCGATGTGCGTCAGCCGGCAACCAGAGAGTATTCTCTCAACCGTCTCCGTCGTTTCCTGGAAACACATGAGTATGTGGATGTAGTGCGTTTTACTACATTTTTCCATCAGTTCACACTGATCTTCGATGAAATGGCAAGAGAAAAATATGTAGACTGGTATGGATATTCCGCATCTGTCAGCCCGTATATCCTGGAGCAGTTTGAAAAGGAAGTGGGCTATGCGTTCCGTCCGGAATTTATCATTGATCAGGGATATATGAATAATACCTATCGTATTCCTTCCAAAGAATTCTGCGATTTCCAGGCATTCCAGCGCAGAGAGGTTGCTCTTCTTGCAAAGGAAATGGTAGATATCGTACATGAGTATGGCAAAGAGGCCATGATGTTTATGGGAGATCACTGGATTGGTATGGAGCCGTTTATGGATGAATTTGCTCAGATCGGTCTTGATGCAGTAGTAGGAAGTGTTGGAAACGGAGCAACTCTTCGTCTTTTCAGTGATATCAAACATGTAAAATATACAGAGGGACGTTTCCTTCCGTATTTCTTCCCGGATACCTTCCATGAAGGCGGTGACCCGGTAAAAGAAGCAAAGGTAAACTGGGTAACAGCAAGAAGAGCAATCCTGAGAAGTCCCATCCAGAGAATTGGTTATGGCGGTTATCTGAAGCTTGCTCTTCAGTTCCCGGATTTTGTAGACTATATCAAGGAAGTGTGCCAGGAATTCCGTACTCTTTATGACAATATCCAGGGGGTTACTCCTTACTGTGTCAAGAGAGTAGCTGTTCTGAACTGCTGGGGTAAAATGCGCGCATGGGGCAACCATATGGTGCATCACGGTCTCTATTATAAACAGAACTATTCCTACTTTGGAGTGATCGAAGCACTGAGCGGTGCTCCTTTTGATGTTGCATTTATCAGCTTTGAAGACATTAAGGCAGATCCTCAGCTTTTGAAAAACTTTGACGTGGTGATCAATGTAGGAGATGCAGATACTGCACAGAGTGGCGGAGAATACTGGATCGATGAAACTGTCAGCACAGCAGTTCGTGAGTTTGTATATAACGGCGGCGGATTTATCGGCGTAGGCGAGCCTGGCGCTCATCAGTGGCAGGGTAAATTCTTCCAGCTGGATGACATCCTTGGTGTAGAAGAAGAGAGAGGATTTAACCTGAATACAGACAAATATAACTGGGAAGAGCACAGAGATCACTTTATCCTGAAGGACTGTGCAGGAGAAGTGGATTTCGGTGAAGGCAAGAAGAATATCTTTGCCCTTCCGGAAACAGAGATCCTGATCCAGAAAGACAAAGAAGTTCAAATGGCAGTGAAAACATTTGGAAAAGGCCGTGGTGTGTATATCAGTGGTCTTCCATACAGCTTTGAGAACAGTCGTGTGCTGTATCGCTCTGTTCTGTGGTCTGCATCTGCAGAAGAAGAACTGAACTTATGGTATTCAACAAACTACAACGTAGAAGTCCACGCTTATGTAAAGAACGGAAAATACTGCGTGGTAAATAATACTTATGAACCGCAGGATACGACCGTTTACCGTGGCGACGGAACCAGCTTTGATCTCCACATGGAAGCAAATGAGATCAAATGGTATGAAATCTGAGACAAAGTTCTTTATTTGAAGGCCTCCCCGCCCAGGTAATCCATAATTGCCTGGAGCGCCGGAGAGATCCATTTATTTTTATGATAAAGGACCTGTTTCCATATTTCTATGTCCGGTCCCGGTACATGGAGATATGCCAGCTTGTGGCTTCGGACAGCAGCTTCTGTCACATAATCCGGCAGAAAAGAAACTTCGGAACCTTTCTGCAGGATGCTGGTGATAAGACTTGTGTCGCTAAGTTCCAGAAAAGGTGTGATCTCCATGGATCGGCTGGTCAGATACTCATCCAGCAGCTTCTGATAGCTGGTGCTGCGTTCTGTGAGGACAAAGGACTGGCGGATCAGTGTTTTCCATGAAACTGTTTTTTCGCAGGCAAGAGGATGTCCGGCAGAACAGACAAAGTGACAGGCAACCGGTGCTTCGTATGCGATCACGTAATTTCGGTCATAAATATGATGATCCAGCGTATAGACCAGATCCACTTCATTTCGGTTCAGAAGCTGGAACATGGTTTCTGTGCTGGTGCTGATCAGTTCCAGAGAGATTTCGGGAAAAAGCTGATGAAACTGTTCGAAATTATGCTGGAACAGCCAGTGGCACAGAGAGGGGGCAATGGCAATCCGGATATGCCCGGAAAGGGTGAGAGGATTGTCTGCAGTTTTTTTAATAGCGTCGGCAGTACGAAACAGCTGATGGGCAAGGGAAAGTATTTCCTTGCCCTTTTCTGTTAATTTGACACTGTGATTGATCCGCTCAAAAAGTGGGATTCCAAGTTCGTTTTCCAGCTGTCGGATCTGCGTAGAAACAGAGGACTGAGTATATCCGAGACTTTCTGCTGCTTTTGTAAAGCTTCCCAGCTCCGCTACCTGAATAAAGCTTTCCAGATTTCTGATCTCCATAAAAACCTCCTGCATTAACTATTGAAATTTTAGATGCTTTTTATTAAATCTATCAATTTTTCA
>NZ_CABVDF010000127.1:0-7963 GCF_902497045.1 uncultured Blautia sp.
CAATTATAATCGGCTGAAATTTTGGTTATACTTAAAATTCTTATAAAAATGGAGGGCAAACGAGAATGAGTAATGCAACACCAAGTTTAGCAAGCACAAGAATTATTTCTTTGCTTGATGCGAACAGTTTTGTTGAAATCGGCAAAAGTATTACAGCAAGAAATACTGATTTTAACATGACTGAAACAAAAGCACCTTCAGACGGTGTGATCACCGGCTCAGGTGTCATCGACGGAAATCTTGTATACGTGTACAGCCAGGACGCTTCAGTTCTGAACGGAACTGTAGGGGAAATGCATGCAAAGAAAATTTCCGCACTCTATGATCTTGCAATGAAAACAGGAGCTCCTGTTATCGGTCTTGTTGACTGTGCCGGTCTGAGACTTCAGGAAGCAACAGATGCGCTGGAAGCTTTTGGTTCTATTTACCTGAAACAGACTCTGGCATCTGGAATGATCCCGCAGATCACTGCAGTTTTTGGTACCTGCGGCGGTGGAATGGCAGTAGTTCCTGCACTGACAGATTTTACTTTTATGGAAGCAAAAAAAGGTAAAATGTTTGTAAATACACCAAATGCACTTGAGGGAAATCATGTTGATAAATGTGATACAGCTGCAGCTGAGTTCCAGAGTCAGGAAACTGGTCTTATTGATGGAGTCGGCACTGAAGAGGAAATCCTTGGAGAGATCCGTCAGCTTGTCAGCCTCCTTCCTTCTAATTTTGAAGACAATGACTCTTTTGTAGAATGCACAGACGATCTGAACCGTACCTGTGATGATCTGGCAGCCTGTGCCGGAGATACCTCTATTGCACTTTCCAGAATTGCAGATGACGGATTTTTCTTTGAAACAAAGAAAGAGTACGGCAAGGATATTGTAACAGGATTCCTCCGCCTGAATGGAGCAACTGTCGGCGCAGTAGCAAACAGAACAGAAGCTTACAATGAAGAAGGCGAGAAAACAGAAGAGTTCGATGGAACTATTTCTGCAAGAGGCGCAAGAAAGGCAGCAGATTTTGTGAAATTCTGTGATGCTTTTGATATTCCTGTACTTACTCTTACAAATGTTACCGGATTTAAGGCTACTCTCTGCAATGAAAAAATGATGGCAAAATCTGTTGGTGACATGATTCATGCATTTGCAGATGCTACTGTTCCGAAGGTGAATGTGATCATCGGCAAGGCATATGGTACTGCATATGTTGCTATGAACAGTAAGTCCGTAGGCGCAGATCTTGTTTACGCATGGGAAAATGCAGAAATCGGCATGATGGATGCTTCTCTTGCAGCTAAGATCATGTATCCGGGAGCGGATGCTACGGTATTGAATGAAAAAGCAGCTGAGTACAGAGAACTTCAGTCCGGTGTTGCATCTGCAGCAGCAAGAGGCTACGTGGACACAGTTATTGCTCCGGCTGATACAAGAAAATATGTGATCGGAGCTTTCGAAATGCTGTTCACAAAGAGAGAAGACCGCCCGGCTAAAAAGCACAGCGCAGTCTAAGAGAGGTGAGCATATGAATCAGATGTTAAAAAGAGCGTCTTCTGCTTGTGCGGCAGCAGTCTGCGCTGCTTCTCTTACTTTTTCCGGCGCAGCAGTTGTAATGGCAGGCGGTGAGATCGATGAGTCAATCAATACCCAGATCGTTATGACTGCAGAGGGTCTGACCAGTGAGATCGTCACACTTGGAGAGGATGAGATCAAATCTTATCTTGAATCCGGAGATGAATTTACTGTAAGTGCAATGACAGCCTGGGATGATGCAAGAGAGTCGGTAGGAGAGTTTGTAGAAGCAGGCTCAGCTGAGGTTGAGTTTTCAAACCGTCAGTATACAGCTACTGTACCGGTTGATTTCGAAAAGCTTGATGCAGAATTCGTTTATGTGTTTGAAGAGAATGACGGAATGGTCACTCCTGCATCGGTAGCAGTGAATGTTCAGTATCCGCTGTCAACAACTATGAAGAATGCGGGGTTAAATACCCTTATGGGACTTGGAACAGTATTTGTGATCCTGATCCTTTTGATCTTTGTGATCTCCATGTTCAAGTTCATCCCAGGTTCCTCAGTAGCTAAAAAAGAGAAAAAAGAACCTGCGTCTGTACCGACACCTGCGCCGGCAGCGCCAGCAGCGGAAACTGTAGAACTCAGCGATGACAACGAGCTGATCGCAGTTATTGCAGCAGCTATTGCAGCGGCTGAAGGAACAAGCACTGATGGATTTGTTGTACGTTCTATTCGTAAAATCAAACGTCCAAGAAGATAATTGTTAATTAGGAGGATAATAAAATGAAAAGCTATACAATTACCGTAAACGGAACTGCATATGAAGTAACTGTAGAAGAGACCGGCAGCGTATCTGCACCGGCAGCAGCACCGAAGGCAGCGCCAGCAGCTCCAAAAGCAGCACCGGCAGCACCGAAGGCAGCAGCACCGGCAGCAGGCGCAGGCGCTGTTAAAGTAACTGCTTCTGTTCCGGGAAAAGTACTGAAGGTTGTTGCAGCTGCCGGACAGGCAGTAAAAGCCGGTGACAGCATTGTGATCCTTGAATCCATGAAGATGGAGATTCCTGTAGTTGCACCTCAGGATGGTACAGTTGCAAGTATCGATACAACAGAAGGTGCTTCCGTAGAAAACGGAGATACCCTGGCAACCATGAACTAAGACGGGAGGTATTCAGATGTCTAATGTTGCAGAAACCCTGTCTAACCTGATCCATCAGACAGCTTTCTTTAACCTTACATGGGGCAACTATCTGATGATCGCGGTGGCATGTGTATTCTTATTCCTTGCAATTAAAAAGGGATTTGAACCTCTTCTTCTTGTTCCGATCGCTTTTGGTATGCTTCTTGTAAATATTTACCCGGATATTATGGCACATCCGGAAGATATGTCCAACGGAGTTGGCGGACTTCTTCATTACTTCTACTTACTTGATGAGTGGAGTATCCTTCCGTCTCTGATCTTTATGGGCGTAGGTGCCATGACAGACTTTGGCCCGCTGATTGCCAATCCTAAGAGCTTCCTTCTTGGTGCGGCAGCACAGCTTGGTATTTATGTTGCTTACTTCCTTGCAATCCTTCTTGGATTTAATGGAAAAGCAGCAGCAGCTATTTCTATTATCGGAGGAGCTGATGGTCCGACATCTATTTTCCTTGCAGGAAAACTTGGACAGACTGCCCTTATGGGACCTATTGCGGTGGCGGCATATTCCTATATGTCACTGGTTCCGATCATTCAGCCGCCGATCATGAAACTGTTTACAACAGAAAAAGAACGTAAGATCAAAATGGATCAGCTTCGTCCGGTCAGCAAACTGGAAAAAATTCTTTTCCCAATCGTGATCACAATTGTAGTTTGCCTGATCCTTCCTACAACAGCTCCGCTGGTAGGTATGCTGATGCTTGGTAACCTGTTCCGTGAATCAGGAGTTGTAAAACAGCTTACAGAAACTGCATCCAATGCAATGATGTATATCGTAGTTATCCTTCTGGGTACTTCTGTAGGAGCTTCCACAAGCGCGGAAGCATTCCTGAACCTGGATACACTGAAAATCGTAGCACTTGGACTTGTGGCTTTTGCTTTTGGTACATTTGGCGGTGTTATGCTTGGCAAGCTTATGTGTAAGCTTTCCGGCGGAAAGATCAATCCGTTGATTGGTTCTGCCGGTGTATCTGCAGTTCCGATGGCAGCCCGTGTATCTCAGAAGGTAGGTGCAGAAGCAGATCCTACCAATTTCCTGCTGATGCATGCCATGGGACCAAACGTAGCAGGTGTAATAGGTACAGCTGTAGCAGCCGGAACCTTCATGGCGATTTTTGGTGTCTGATAGAAAAAAGCTGCGGACATCGGTCAAAAAGTGAATTATATTATTCTGTATTTTAGATCAAGGAGAATAAATAATGGCAGAATTAGAGAAAAAACCTGTAAAAATCGTGGAAACTGTCCTGCGTGATGCGCATCAGTCCCTGATCGCTACAAGACTCAGCACAGAACAGATGCTTCCAATCGTTGATAAAATGGATAAGGTAGGCTACCATGCAGTAGAATGCTGGGGCGGCGCTACTTTTGATGCTTCCCTCCGTTTCCTGAAAGAGGATCCGTGGGAAAGACTTCGTAAATTCCGTGATGGATTTAAGAATACAAAACTTCAGATGCTGTTCCGTGGACAGAATATCCTGGGATACCGTCCTTATGCAGACGATGTTGTAGAGTATTTTGTACAGAAATCTGCAGCAAACGGTATTGATATCATTCGTATTTTTGACTGTCTGAATGATATGCGTAACCTGAAAACAGCAGTAAAGGCAGCTAATAAAGAAAAAGCGCATGCACAGGTAGCGCTGTCTTATACACTTGGAGATGCCTATACACTGGAATATTGGACAAATATTGCAAAAGAAATCGAAGAAATGGGTGCAGACTCCATTTGTATCAAGGATATGGCGGGTCTTCTTCTGCCGTATCAGGCAACAGAGCTTGTAGGCGCTCTGAAAGATGCGGTTAAGATCCCGATCGATCTTCATACACATTATACTTCAGGTGTTGCTTCCATGACTTACATGAAAGCAGTAGAAGCGGGCGTTGATATTATCGATACAGCAATTTCTCCGTTTGCACTGGGAACTTCCCAGCCTGCAACAGAGGTTATGGTTGAGACCTTTAAGGGAACACCGTATGATACAGGATTTGATCAGCAGCTTCTTGCTGAGATTGCTGACTACTTCCGTCCGATCCGTGACGAGGCTCTTGACAGCGGCCTTCTGAATCCGAAGAACCTTGGTGTTAACATTAAGACTCTTCTGTACCAGGTACCAGGAGGTATGCTTTCCAACCTGACATCTCAGCTGAAAGAACAGCATGCAGAAGATAAATTCTATGATGTTCTGGAAGAGGTTCCGAGAGTACGTAAAGACCTTGGCGAGCCGCCTCTGGTTACTCCGTCTTCTCAGATCGTTGGTACTCAGGCTGTATTTAATGTTCTTATGGGTGAAAGATATAAGATGGTTACAAAAGAAACCAAGGATATCTTAAGCGGTAAATATGGTGCAACTGTAAAACCGTTTGACCCGGAAGTACAGAAAAAATGTATCGGAGATACTCAGCCGATCACCTGCCGTCCGGCAGACCTTATTGAAAATGAGCTTGATAAACTGGAAGGTGAAATGGCACAGTACAAGAAGCAGGACGAAGATGTTCTTTCTTATGCTCTCTTCCCGCAGGTTGCTACTGAGTTCTTCAAATACCGTCAGGCACAGGAGACAAAGGTTGACGAAACAGCAGCAGATACAAAAAACGGAGCTTATCCGGTATAAAATAACGTAAAAGGTTAAGGGGCTGTTGTGAAGCTGTGCTTCATTAACAGCCCTTTCCTGTATGAAAGGATATTCATGAATAAAAAAAGAGTCATTATTGTGGGAGGCGGAGCTGCCGGTATGCTTGCGTCGATTTTTGCTGCAAAAAACGGCTGTGAAGTAACACTCTTTGAAAAAAATGAAAAGCTTGGGAAAAAACTGTATATTACAGGTAAGGGGCGGTGCAATGTAACTAATGACTGCAGCCCTGAGGAATTGTTGAATTCAGTGGTTCAGAATGCAAAATTTCTGTACAGTGCCTTTTATACATTTACCAGCCAGGATATGATGGATTTTCTTGAGGAAGCAGGAACTCCTCTGAAAACTGAGCGGGGTAATCGTGTATTTCCATGCTCTGATCATTCTTCTGATATTATCCGTGCTCTGGAAAGAAAAATGAAAGAATATGGTGTCTGTATTCATTTAAAAAGTCAGGTAAAAAGCCTGCTTCTGGAAGAGGGAAAAGCAGAAGGTGTGTGTCTTTCTGATGGAAGTGTCTGCAAAGGAGATGCGGTGATCGTAGCCACCGGAGGCTTGTCCTATCCTACAACAGGAGCTACCGGAGACGGTTATCGTTTTGCAGAAAAAGCCGGACATAGTGTGACTGAGCTTTCTCCATCACTTGTTCCTCTTCACACAAAAGAGGATTACATTCCGGAAATGGCCGGACTTTCTTTGAAAAATGTTGAACTGACCGTAAAAAACGGTAAAAAGATCCTTTACAGAGATTTTGGAGAAATGATGTTCACACATTCAGGAATTACAGGTCCGCTTGTATTGTCTGCCAGTGCTCATATAGGTACGGCTCTGAAAAAAAATGGGGAATTGACAGCATTTTTGGATCTGAAGCCCGCACTTTCTCCGGAACAGTTAGACAGCCGCATTCTCAGAGAGTTTGAAACAAGGAAAAACAAACAGTTTAAAAATGTGATAGGAGTTCTTTTTCCATCTTCACTGACTCCTGTTATGCTGAAAATCGGCGGGATTCCTCCTGAAAAACCAATTCATGAGATATCCAGGGAAGAAAGACTGCGTTTTGGAGCTTTTGTAAAAGCTTTTCCATTTACCATTATCGGTCTTGGAGAATTCAAGGAAGCTGTGATCACCAGAGGCGGTGTTTCCGTAAAGGAGATCAATCCTGCAACCATGGAGTCAAAAAAAGTGTCAGATCTGTATTTTGTTGGAGAAGTACTTGATCTTGATGCAGTAACCGGCGGATTTAATCTTCAGATAGCCTGGTCTACTGCTTATCTTGCAGCTATGGCTGTGTGTGAAGAATAAGGAGAAAAGTAAAATGAGCTATAATATTGCTATTGATGGCCCGGCAGGAGCCGGAAAAAGCACCATCGCAAAAAAGGTTGCAAAAGAGCTTTCCTGTGTGTATGTAGATACAGGAGCAATGTACAGGGCAATGGCCCTTTATCTTCTCCGCTGTAAGGTGGACAGAGAAAATCCTGCACTGATCGGAGATGCCTGCCAGGGCGCAGAGATTTCCATTGAATATAAAAACGGAGAACAGATTGTTCTTTTAAATGGTGAAAACGTAAATGCTTTCCTGCGTACAGAGGAAGTTGGCAACATGGCTTCTGTCAGTTCGGCTAATCCTAAGGTAAGAGAAAAGCTTCTGGATCTTCAGAGAAAACTGGCTGCCTCTATGAATGTTGTTATGGATGGAAGAGATATCGGCACTACGATTCTTCCGGATGCAGATGTGAAGATTTATCTTACTGCAAGTTCTATTACCAGGGCAAAACGTCGTTACCTTGAACTTCAGGAAAAAGGTGAGAAATGTAATCTGGATGAAATCCGAAGAGATATTGAAGAACGTGATATGAGAGATATGAGCAGAGAAATCTCGCCTTTGAAACAGGCAGAAGATGCTGTGCTTGTAGATTCTTCTGAAATGACGATTGAGGAAGTGGTAAAAAGTATTTTACAGATCTTCAGAGAAAAAGTGATATTATCAGATGAGGTTGGGAAAAATGAAGGTTAAGACTGCAAAAACTGCCGGTTTCTGTTTTGGTGTAAAGCGTGCGGTGGACAGAGTTTATGAACTCATTGAAGAAGGCGTTTCGCCTATTTACACTCTGGGACCTATTATCCATAATGAGGAAGTTGTCTCAGATCTGGAAAAAAAAGGTGTTTCAGTGATCCAGGAGGAGGATATTCCTGGCATCCGTAAGGGAACTGTAGTGATCCGTTCTCATGGAGTAGGACGTGAGGTGTATGAGAAGCTTAAAGCGGCCGGTCTTTCCTTTGTGGATGTTACCTGTCCTTTCGTACTGAAGATACACCGGATCGTAGAGCGGGAAAGCAGAGCCGGAAAACAGATCATAATATTCGGTGATCCGGATCATCCTGAAGTGAAGGGAATCTGCGGATGGTGCGAAGGGTCCTGTACAGTCCTCAGAAGCAGAGAGGAAACGGAGAATTTTGTTCCTGATCCGGACAAAATCCCCTGTGTTGTTTCGCAGACG
The DNA here is from genome assembly GCF_902497045.1 of uncultured Blautia sp. Lineage (NCBI taxonomy): Bacteria > Bacillati > Bacillota > Clostridia > Lachnospirales > Lachnospiraceae > Blautia > uncultured Blautia sp. The sequence continues at coordinate 7,828 of NZ_CABVDF010000127.1, forward strand.
ACATTTAATTACAACAAATTTAAAGAATTAGTTGAAATTCTCTGCAAAAAGAGGTATGATAATAGTGTTTTAAATATTGGCGATATTTTAAACACTATTTGTAATGCTACCGAAGAACGGCAGAAAGAAGCAAAAT
>NZ_CABVDF010000128.1:0-7935 GCF_902497045.1 uncultured Blautia sp.
AAAATTTGATGTTCCTGTTGAGTATCAACTAATTAAAAAGGGGGACTTGATTTCTCATATCCCCCAGTGTATAATCTAATCAAGAAAGGTAATCAGATGCAAGATCTGATGCCCTCAGTAAAATTTAATTTATTTCTATGTTAAGACATAGCATCCATCAAACTTTCTCAGGGTTTATCGTGGATGCTATTTCTTATTATGTCGATTATCTATGTAAGTCAGAGCCGCAAAAACTACTAAAAGCAATGTGAGTACTTCCATTGTGTTCATGGGCATCACCCTCCTTTAAAAACTAGAGGGCTGGTCGAAATTGCATCCGCTTCTCTTTCCCGATTAGTTATACTTGCTCAGTATAACATGAAGAATTTCATATCGCAAGAAAAGATGGAAAGATCGGTATTCTTTTCTTGTTACGCTTATAATTAGATATTTTGTTTGATAATTCGTGTAATGATGCCAACAGCTACATTACGGTCTTCATCAATATGGGTGACAACAAAGGAAACAACGTCTTTTTTTCCAACAGTGCGATTATCATAGCAGCTATGAGCAATAGCGTTGACGCCCAATTCTAACCGTACAAATACGGTTCCTTTGTGGATGTCTTCCACGGTACCGGCATATTTGCCCTGAACATGACATTTCTTTAAGTTTTCTTTGCTGGTATTTCCTTCTACACTCTTTACATCTGCCTGAACTGAGAGTGTTTCAGGTGTATCACCTTCTACGTTCAGAATACGTACCAAAATGTGTTCCCCTACATGGAAACGTTCCCTGGCATCACCAAGCCAGTCGAAGGATAAATCTCTGGCAGGAATGGAAGTTTCTATACCAAAAATTTCAGCGCGGACAACCTTTTCAGCAACCGCAATGACTCTGGCTTGCACGATACGATCCACGTATACTTTGGTTTGCCCGGAAACATCCTGATCCAGATAGAAGATTTGGCGTTTCTTCAGCATGGCTTCTTTGCGACTTGCAACAATGCTGCGTGTTTTGGTATCCAATCCTTTAATGATAAAATCTATTTCACAGCCGAGCATATTGTTGAGGACTTTATTTTGACGCAAAGACAGCGATCCATAATCGTGTGCCTCATCTTGAAGGAGGTTGATCATCATTTCTGTGATTGGAATGACTGCCCGAAATTCTTTGTAATAGATAACAGCAATCAGATTGCCCGCTTCAGTTTTTTCGATACCACCAAGTGTGCCGGTTAGGATTTTTCTGGTGCGGTAGGCATTCTGGATGTCGTGCCAGATAAGATCTGCTTTTGATTGGGCAGTTTCTAAGACTGCATCAGAATAAAGGGTTAAGATGGCTGCGTTTGTGTTTGTTACATCGTTTGGCATAATGTGTCTCCTTTCATACTTATGACATAATTGATTTTTTATCTAACGGAACCATTTCAGAGTCTGGGAAATTATCTTCAGAGTCCTCTGAGAGAAATTCTGGATTGAATTCGTCATAGCATGGTTCCTGATAAACAGGTTCAGATATATATAGTGGCTCCTGCACTTTTTTTTTGGCTGTATTTCCAGACGCAGAGCCGCGTTTTTTTCGCGTGGCAGTAGCCGGTGATTTTGGCATATAATCCGATTCTTCATGAATTCCGTTTTCACGCCACGCCGGAATATGATCTGATGCTTTTCGTGGAATTAGTTTCTTTGCGTCCGGATGCAGTGTATAATCGTATTTTTCCACACGAAGTACCTTCTGTCCGCGCAGAATAATCAACGCTTCATCGAGTGGGAGGCGTAAGATTTCATCCGGAGTTAGGAGCTTGCGTTTTCCGATAGATTTTGTACGGCGGTATTCCGGCGTGTAATCGGAGACTCTCCAGCTATTGAGTTGTTTGGCTTCGCTACTGACACCGACAGTTACATCACCACTCCGATTACTGATAAATGTAGCTGTAACCTCATCAGTACATCCCAAAAATAACTGAGTATCACAGTTGCCGATGATTTCCTGCCATTGGTTGAATGGATAGCGGTTCTGCATCTGAGGCAAATTTTGAAAGATACAGGAAATGCTAAGATTACGGCTTCGGATTACACTGATTTTCTTATTCAATTCCAGAATAGCCCCAGTGTTGGCAAGTTCATCAGCCAGTATATGTACAGCAACAGGTAACTTTCCATCTTCTCCATACTTGTCTGCATAACGAACCAGTTTGATAAAGATGAAAGTCATAAACAGAGAAGACAAAAAATCAAAGGTACTGTCCTGATCAGAGGTAATGCAAAAGTAAGCACATTTCTGTTTCCCTGGAAGTGCCAGATCTATTTCATCATAAGAGGTAATTTGCCGAATGAGTTTATTCTGAAATACCTGAAGTCTGGCACCTAAGCCGATAATAACACCGCTTCGCACAGTATCACTGGCCTGCTTGTAGATACAGTAGGGAACTTTCGCTGGATGGGATACCGGAAGCAGATCGAACAGGCTGTTTAGTTCTTTTTCTGAACTCATAGTCAATAATTTGTAAACCTGTCCGATATTTTTTGCTTCTGCAGGAAATCCTTGATCCACATAGAGGACTAAGGCTTTTAGCAGATTCATCTCCGCATTATCCCAGAAATGATCTCCTTTTCCAGAACCCGTATTCTGGATAATGACATCTGCAAATACTTGAGCCATCGTTTCCTGTCCGTTGATTTCACCCAGACAATTCCAACTGTCGGAGTTTTCCGGATTGACCAGATTAAATGCTTTCACTGTATAACCTTCATTTTCCAAATAAACAGACATACTTTCATAGAGTTCGCTTTTGGGATCAGTAATGATTAAACTTTCTCCTCTGGCAACACACTGGAAGATCATATTGCGGGCAAAGGCACGGCTTTTCATACTTCCGGATGCACCGTAGACAGCAATGTTTCTATTTAGCCGCGTTTTGTTTGGAAGACATACAGCTTTCCCATTCAGTTTTCCCAGAATGGTTCCCTGATTTTTCCTTACATCTCCAGCTAATTCCAAAACTTTAAACATTTCATCCGATGTCATAAATCCGGAAGTGCCGTAGGTTCCCTGCGTGGAGTAATTAAAATTTCGGTCACGATCACTGATTTCTCCATTTCGATCATTTCCCATTCGCATCAGCAGGAAGGTAATCAGTCCAAATACAGTCAGACACAGAAAAATCCCATACAGATTGTACGGGAAATAGTGTAGGATCGTATGGATACAGTCAAGCGGATGAAGGGAGGCTGGTTTTGGATAAGTACCGTTCCCGGCAAAGTTTCCAGCCGCCGTCCATTCCTGATAATTTTTTATGAATTGTGCTACATACCCTCCAGCATAGACGGTACAGGCACAGATGGGGAGCAGATAAAGAAGCTTCCACCAGTTACGGCTTTTCATGGAAAAACCCCCTTTTGAATTTTTGAAAGTCAATACTGGAAAACTGTATATCTGCGGTTAGATATTTCCGCAGACAAGGAATCTGAAAGTCAAAGCATACCAGAATTCCTGAAAGATCATATACATTCAAACCAGTATTGAAACGGTTGATTCGTTGCATGTCAAAATCATAAGCAAGCAGGACGGGATGGTTCTGACTATCTATGCCGTCATGCTCAATCGGCAGTTCTTCTTGGTGAGAGAAATAGTCTGATAACAATAACCGATCAAGTTGCTGCAGCATTTGTGGTCGCACAAGCAGACGCAACAGATATTCGCCATAAATATTATTGGGCAGATAGTGGAAATGCTCATAGGTAGTATCTAAAAGAAAGAGCGATTTTCGGTATCCGCCAGTGCTTGTCAGTAAATGATAGGCAGTATCCATATCTTTTCCGGTCATAATTGCTCGTACAGCAGGTCTTCCATGGTAGGGGCGTCCCTGCAGGTAATGCTGCAGAAAAGCAGTAAGTCTCACTTCGGTCTTATATTCCCACTTCAGGACACTGTTCCCAGTATTATAGAGTGCGTAAACACACTGTGGGGATAACAGAATCCCGACGCTTCGAGAATTTCGGATTTTCGTTGTATCATAACCGAGAGTTTTTATTTCTCTGGAACTGTAAAAAAGTGGAAGATCTTGTATAAAGGAGCTGTCCGCTTCGCAAGTCCTGCTGAAAATATTAGGCTTTACATCATAGAAGATAGGAATGTTGGCATGTAGTAAAGTCAGATAGATTTCAGCTTTTTGATGCAGACGGATTCTTCTGGGAAGTTCGCTGCGGATCAGATTTGTTTCTGTATTTCCAGTAAGATAGTCATGGAAACGGGGCATATTTTGTGCGAGCAGGAGTTCTTTGGCATGTTTGGTTAAGCGATAACCTCTTAGCCGGTCCCGGTAATGCGTCCGGATCAGCTTTTCGTTTTTCAGCTCAGTTATGATTTTTTCGGCATAAGAGCTGCTTTCTATCAGCCGGTGTAGCTGATTGACCGGAAATTCTCCACTAATTCCGACCATTTCCAGAACCTGATATTTCATAGAGTCTGGTTTTATCAAAACAAGTCACCTCAATTCAGTTATTACCTATGCCAGCCTATACTTGGGTAGCCGGGAAGTATTTTCTGGCATAAAAACAGCAGAGATTATAAGGTCTCTGCAGAAAGATTACCCATGTCGGATATTTGTGTGGAAATATCACGAAATTTCCGATATGGTTCTTATACACTTTTGTCGGCTTTTTATCCAACCGGGAAAGGCTTCGCAATTCATGATAGACACGATAGTATGGTCATGGGTTCCCAGTTCCGTTGTATGATAAGAGTCGCATAATAATCCGGTATCATCTACCAATACATAGGCAGCAATGGTGTCCAGAATTTGTTTAAACTCCAGATTGTCATAATCGCGGACGCGATGCAGTGAAAGGTTCTGGTCATATATCTGGCTAAAACAAACTACACAGTTTTGGTATAGTTGAATGGGATGTTCCAGAATGTAGGTCTGCAAGGCAAGATTTAATGGTTCATGTAGGAAAGCAGTATTGGTTCTTACCTTCCGTTTGGGTAAAAGACCAGGTAGTGTAATGGTTAGTATTTGTTCGGAACTGGAAATTTGGATTCCCTGTACATCTGCAGCCTGTTTCAGATAATCTGATTTTCCACTGGAAGAAATAGTGAATACCAAATTCCTGAGTTGGCATGTAATACGTTCTGATCGCAGGGCAGCACTGGTGCTTAGTTCCTCATAACGCTTGCCATATACTTTTATGTCTGTGGTCTTCAGTGCAAAAAGCGTGTTGTTTAGCCTTTGTATTTCATCTTCAATCTGTTGAAGGCGCTCGTAAATGGTTTTATTATTCATAGGACCTCATTTCTTTGTATAGTAACTGACAACTCCGCTGGTAGTATCTACTAAGCAAAAGGCTACCACATTGTCTATGGTGACCTTTCTAGCCTGCCCCTCATTTTCTAAGACAACCAGCCGTTTTACTTGGTCTGCAGATTGCGATTCCATTACATGATTGATAAGATATTCCTGTTCCAGTGGAATATATAAAATCTCATACCATTCATCTTTTGAAAAAAAGTTGAGTTTTATTGGAAAATCTCCGCTTGTATGGTAGACAACTGCTTTTTTGAAGTCCAATAGAACCCAGAATGCGGCGATCATGCCATAATCCGGATTGGATGCTGATTCGGCAGTGTCACAGAGTAGGTCATTCTCTTTGTCGTGGATAATTCTACCTTGTTTGACAAGATTGGTAATCAGAGATTTGATAGAATCTCTGTTTTTGGGGAATAGCCGTAAAACTTGTTCATACAAAAGTGTGTGATATGTAGTGATAAATCGCAATAGTTCGGCTCCTTCCCCATTGTAGAGTTCGTTTCGTGTTTTCATGGGTATCTCCCTTCTGTTCATATATAGAAAATGTACTTACGCTGTACGTACAATCTACGTTTCTTATTTGATAGAAGTATGCTGTACGTATAGCAGAAGGAATCTTGCTGTCAGCGATTGGTTTTCGGGTACAAAAAAAGCACCATATCAGGTGCGGGAAAAATAGGAATACTATAAGCAATACCTATTGTAACATGGGTAAAATTCCCCTTCAATCGCAGAAACAGGTCAATGTAGTGACAATATTATGCCATCTCTATTCTGGGAAGAATTTATTTAGCGTATCTAAGGTTTCTTTTGCAGAAAATCCCCAAAGGATACTGCTTAATGCATTGATTGCTGCCTGGCGTTTTCGGTAATAAGTGCGGTAGGAGATGTTTGCAATATGTTCTTCCAATGCCTCCAGAATTTCATCGGTATTCTTCAACTCCTGTGGTGAGAGGAAGGCATAGTATAAAATCCAGTAATACTGTTCTCCATGTTTGTGATTTTTGCGGAGAAGATCAACGGAAGAGAGCAACAACTTGATCATCTTATTGCTTCTGGAGATACTTTTTGCCCATTCCTCTATTTGGCTTCCGGTTAAGTCGGCACCAGCGGTATAGATAGAGTCCAGAAATTCGTCTATGCTGGTCTTATATTCCAGTTGAAACTGTATTTCTACTTGCCGGACAGCCACCTTCAGACTGTAAGTAGAATCCCGATAGCACCGAAGCAGTTTGTATGTATCGTGATACAGCGGGTTATCTTCGGGTGATACAACAGGTGGATAATGTTTTCCTGCCATATCTATTCACCTCCCTTCAGCAGTATTTCCGGTATTTCGGAAAAGGATGGACTAGAAGATTGTGTTTGTGTTCGCACAGACGGAGTGGTTTTAGCTTTCGGTTTTTGCGGTTTGATCTTTAGTTCAAAATGGTAAGATGCACTTCCCAGAGGGCAGATAATACGTAGTGAATATCTATATACTATATCCTTGCAGGCTGATAATGGAGATAATATATACTTGGCTTTTGGGCATCGACAGCACACAATGCCTTGTGTTTCCAGCATTTCAGCCACTTTTCGGACGATGGTTTTTGTGTGCGGTTCTGGAACGCAAAAGCCTTCTTGTGAAACGATGATTTGTTCATCAACAACAGATTCCGGAACGCAGGAAACGGTAGTTTCTTCAGTAGGTACTTCGTCGGGAATGTGAATTGGCAGTTCCATTTTCATAGCGATTTCCTCCTTGTCAATCATTACGTCACTTATATTAAACATGACAGACAGATAATTATTGAGATAGATCATGCTGCCATGTTTTCCAGAATAAGAGATTAAAGTTATCATGTCATTGCTTTCTAGTTTTTTTAGCAGACGTGAGACGGAAGATTTGGATTGCTGCCAGCGTTCTGCCAAGTATTGATAACTGAAGAGTGGATTGCCGGTCTGATTTCTGAAGTAAACAACCGGACCGGAATCAGAACAACGTACAGACGGATCGTTATAGACTGCATGGATCCAAAGATCCAGAAGGGCATCCATCTCGGAACATTTTCCCATGTGAATCAGCTTATGAACATTTGTGATTGGAAAGAAGAAAAATCCAATGTCTTTTTTGCAGGGAAAATTGTAGGAAAGCGCTGTATTGTCTTTGGGCCAGTCTACGACCTTGTATCTGATGATGCGATTTTTCTCATGTAAGGTGTAAGTCAGGAAATTTTGTTCTGCCAAGGTATCCAGAACAGAAAGGACCTGGTGCTGAAACCGGAAACGGAACTGATGCTGCAGTTCTTTCAGTGTGCAGATCCATTCTCCCGGAGCAACAGTATAGGTCAGATGCTCTATGTTACGGTAAGATGAAGAGTAGTTTGCATAGGAGCAGAGAATCAGGAAATAAAAAAGACAGGAACTTCCGTTTGTACGAATGTTTCTGTCCTTGATGAGCGTTTGTATAAATTCCCGGTAAATCCGGCAGCGTGGAAAATCCACAATTTGTTTTAATTCTAATTGGTAATCCATATTGGTCTCCTTTCAAAATGAAAGGGGAAACTTATTGAATATTAAGCTTCCCTTTTCAGTATTTTTGTTTAGGTATTATGATGAAGTCAGTGAACAAATACATACAGTATTCATTGCATTATTATTGC
>NZ_CABVDF010000129.1:0-7850 GCF_902497045.1 uncultured Blautia sp.
TATAATATGAAACATATTAAACAAGGTTTTGGTAAAAATTTAATATCATATTGTCTAAGGAGGAAAACAGGATGGTTGAACTGATCGTAGGAAAGAAAGGCAAGGGCAAAACAAAAGTACTGTTAGACAAAGTGAACGGCGCAATTAAAGACGCAAATGGCAGCATTGTTTACTTAGACAAAAGCACGAAACACATGTATGAACTGAATAATAAGGTTCGTCTGATCGATGTTTCTGTATATCCTATTAAAAATGCGGATGAGTTTGTTGGATTTGTTTGTGGTATTATTTCTCAGGATCATGACCTTGAGCAGATTTATCTGGACAGCTTCCTGACTACAGCGAAACTGGAAGGATTAGATGCATCTGGTACACTTGAACAGCTGGAAGAGATCGGAGAGAAATTTGGCATTTCCTTTATCATCAGTATGTCTCTTGACAAAGAAGATGTTCCGGCAGAGTTCCAGGATAAGATCGGAACCGCATTATAATCCAGGTATAAAGCATACAACTACATAAAGAAAAAGCAGGGGACTTTGTAAAATTACAGAGTCCCTTTTTATGTAATACGAAAGCAGTACATTTATATATTGATACTATGCAGAATCTGTGATATTATTACAAAAAAATTCGCAATGTAAATGATGTGACAGACATTTATAGGCAGATAAGAACAGGAGGCAATGCACATGTATCAGTTATGGGAAGCATTAAAAGCAGCAAAAAATTACAGATGGGTAGAATTATCTCATTCCATGAATAACGACAGTCCTTACTGGGCCGGTATTCCGGAAGGAACTGTAGAACTGGCAAAAATGTGCTTTGACTGGGGAAATCCTATGCTGGAGTGTCTGATCCAGACCTTTAAATTTCCGGGACAGTTTGGAACCCATATTGATTTTCCGGGACATTTTATAAAGGGCAGGGAGTTTTCAGAGAAATATGATGTACATGATCTGATCTTTCCCTTATGTGTTATCGATGTAACAGAAAAAGTAAAGGAAAATCCCAGATATGCCGTTACTGTAGAAGATATCCAAAATTACGAGCAGACCTATGGAGATATCCCGGATGGAGCTCTGGTTGCCCTCAGAACGGACTGGTACAAAAACTGGCCGGATATGGATGCATTATCCGGAACCGGAGAGGATGGAAGCGAAAACTTCCCCGGCTGGTCCATGGAAGCTCTGAAATACATATATGAGGTAAGAAATGCAGCTGCAAACGGTCATGAAACTCTGGATACAGATTCTTCAGCTGTTGCAGAAAAAGCAGGAGATCTGATCTGCGAAAGATATGTCCTGGACCAGGGCAAGCTTCAGGTAGAGCTTCTGAAAAATCTCGATCAGGTATCTCCGGCAGGTGCTGTTATAATCGTCGCCTATCCGCGGATTGAAGGAGCCACCGGGCTTCCGGCCAGAGTATGGGCAATTACAGAATAATAAAATATTTTATTGAAATACACGCATAATGGTAGTATAATTATGCCAGATAAATAATATGCAAAATAGGATTTCATGCGTCAAGTGTTCCGTGGATGGGGAGTTGCCACAGAAACGAAAAGCTCGTCTTACGATATGGATTCCGCACCCGTTGCAACATACAGATGACAAACATCTCGATTGTGAAGGGATATTAGAATTATTATTTATTCCAGATGCTCATTCACATCGGGATGTTTTTTGTGTACCTGAATTTATTTCCATGCATTTCTTTGCATTATAAATCCATACCAGAATACTCACATCCCGAAATATTTTTAAGGAGGTAACTGAGTATGATGGATCATGAAAAAATCAAACAGGGTGTTCGCCTGATGCTGGAAGGTATCGGTGAAGACATCAGCCGGGAAGGACTTCTGGAAACCCCGGATCGGATCGCACGTATGTGTGAACAGATCTACGGAGGGCTCTACGAGGATCCTGCCGCCCATCTGAACAAACAATTCCAGGCAATTAATAACAACATCGTCATTGAAAAAGACATTACCTTTTATTCGGTATGTGAACATCACCTTCTTCCTTTTTACGGAAAAGCCCATGTGGCTTATATTCCTGACAGCAAGGTTGCCGGCCTCAGCAAACTTGCCCGTACAGTAGAAGTTTTTGCCAGAAGACCTCAGATTCAGGAAAATATGACGGCCCAGATTGCAGATGCTCTGGAAAAATATCTGAATCCAAAGGGTGTTATGGTCATGATCGAGGCCGAGCATATGTGTATGACCATGCGCGGAGTGCAAAAACCAGGAAGCAAAACAGTAACCACCATTGTAAGAGGAGTTTTTGCAGAAGATCTTTCTTTACAGCAGACATTTCTGCAGATGGTGAAATAGGCCATGGAACGCATACAAAAAATGCAGGAACATCCTTTGTTCCAGGAGCTTATTAAAAAACTTCAGACAGCAGAGAAAGACCGACAATTTTGCCGCCATACTATGGAACATTTTCTTGATGTAGCCAGACTGATGTATATTTACAGCCTGGAAGACGGCACTGCCATTAAGAAAGATATCATATATGCAGCAGCCCTTCTCCATGATCTTGGAAGATATGAGCAGCTGATCCACGGCACTCCCCATGATATTGCAGGCGCCAGAACGGCAGAATACATTATGAAAGACTGTGGTTTTCAGGAAGATGAAATTGAAGCAGTAAAAGCAGCAATACTTGGTCACCGTAATGCCGCAAGCCTGTCCAGCGATTTTCCTCTTACTGTGTATCTGTACCGGGCAGATAAAAAATCCCGTAACTGTTTTGCCTGCCCTTCAAAAAGGGAATGCAACTGGCCAAAGGAAAAAAAGAACCTGTGGATAGAATATTAAACAAAAAGGAGAACTTATATGAAGATCGGAAACAGAGATTTTGATATAAAAAACAAAACCTATATTATGGGAATCCTGAATGTAACACCGGATTCCTTTTCAGACGGAGGAAAATACAATCATCTGGATGCCGCGCTTTTTCATGCAGAAGAAATGCTACGAGATGGTGCTGATATCATTGACATCGGAGGAGAATCCACACGTCCGGGGCATACAGTGATCACTGATCAGGAAGAAATTTCACGCGTAGTACCTGTGATCGAAGCTGTAAAAAGCCGTTTTGACGTACCAGTTTCCATCGATACCTATAAAGGAGCAGTAGCAGAGGCAGCTTTAAAAGCAGGTGCAGATCTGGTCAATGACATCTGGGGATTTAAACACGATAAAAAAGTTGCAGACCTGACTGCACAGTACAAAGCCGCCTGCTGTCTGATGCATAACCGTCATAAAGCCGTCTATGATGATTTTCTAAGTGATCTGGTAAAAGATATGGAAGAATGCATAAAAATCGCAAGAGAAGCTGGTGTTTCTGATGACAGGATCATTCTGGATCCAGGTGTAGGCTTTGGAAAAACCTATGAGATGAATCTGGAAGCAATCCATCATGTGGACGTACTGCATCAGCTGGGATTTCCGATCCTTCTTGGTACGTCACGAAAGTCTGTGATCGGACTTACTCTGGATCTTCCTGCTGACCAGCGTGTAGAAGGAACCGTAGCTACCACAGTTATTGGAGTTATGAAGGGCTGCGCCTTTGTCCGGGTTCATGACATTAAAGAAAATAAACGGGCAATACAGATGACAGAAGCAATTTTAGGGAGATAGTAATGGATAAGATCACAATTGATAAACTAGAAATATTTGCCAATCATGGCGTTTACCCGGAAGAAAATGTTCTTGGTCAGAAATTCATAATTTCTGTTGTTCTCTATACCAGTACCAGAAAGGCCGGTGTTACAGATGAGCTTTCTTTCTCCGTCAATTATGGAGAAGTCAGTCATTTTATCCGGAAATATATGACAGAGCATACCTGGAAGCTGCTGGAATGTGCTGCAGAACACCTTGCCCAGGCAATTCTTCTGGAATATCCTCTGGTAAAAAAGCTGGATCTGGAAATCCAGAAGCCATGGGCACCAATAGCTCTTCCTTTAAATACCGTTTCTGTGAAGATCACCAGAGGCTGGCATACAGCATATATTGCCCTTGGTTCTAACATAGGTGACAAAAAAGCCTACCTGGATATGGCAGTAAAACATTTAAATGAAAGAAAAGACTGCCAGGTTAAAAAAGTTTCCGACTACCTGGTGACAGCGCCTTATGGAGTGACTGACCAGGATGATTTCCTTAACGGAGCTCTTGAGCTTCAGACTATTCTGGATCCGGAAGAGCTTCTTCAGGCTCTTCATCAGATAGAACAGGAAGCCAACCGTGTACGAACCATCCACTGGGGGCCACGGACACTGGATCTGGATATTCTTATGTATGATGACCTTGTCCTGGATACTCCGGAGCTTCATGTCCCTCATATTGAAATGCATTTGAGAGATTTTGTACTGATCCCCATGGATCAGATTGCTCCATGGAAGAGGCATCCACTGATCGGAAAAACCATAGAAGAAATGCTTCAGAATCTGAAAAACAAGGATAAATAAAATCCTGGGAGGACATCAGTCCTCCCTTAATCTTACAGCAGTTGCCGCCTGACGCCGTCTGGCATCGTCCAGGGCCGCGTAATGCTTTTTAGTAGTATTTACATCCCTGTGCCCAAGAACGTCCGCTACAAGGTAAATATCGCCGGTTTCCTGATAAAGAGCCGTACCATAGGTACTGCGGAGCTTATGAGGGGTGATCTTTTTTGTTGTTGTAATTTCCCGGGCATATTTTTTGACCAGGTTTTCAATGGCCTGAACCCCGATACGTTTTTTTTGAGCAGAATAGAAGAGTGCATGTTCATGGCCGGAGAGAGGGGTAATGTTTTCTCTGACCTCCAGATAATTCCTCAGAGCTCTTTCTACCTCAGGACCAAAATAAACAACCATTTCATTTCCACCTTTTCGGGTAACCTTGATTCCGTTATTTTTAAAATCCACATCCTCAATATCAAGACCTACACATTCTGAAACACGGATTCCTGTACCAAGAAGCAATGTTACAATAGCAAGATCCCTTTCTTTATTCTTTTCCCAGAACACACGTTTTTGTCCGGTAAGTGTATCTCCGCAATGCTCAATATGGTCCAGAAGAAGAGCCACCTCGTCAGCATCCAGACGTATGATGCTTTTTTCGTGGATCTTAGGCACATCTACAAGCACCGCGGGATTGGTCTCGATCATTTCCCTTTTATAATAATAGGCATAAAAGCTTCGTAAAGCAGAGATTTTGCGTTTCAGGCCAAGTTCTCCATTGGTTTCCAGTTTATCAGCATTCCGGTTCTGATAAACCTTCAGATATTCCTGATATTCCTCAATATCCACAGCTTTGACCTGATCCAGAATCTGAACGGTAAGATCACTCATGGATTTTTCTTTCAGAGACGGATTGGTTTCCAGAAGGAACTGAAAAAAGATACGGATATCATAGGCATAAGAAATTCTTGTTTTCGTTGTAGTTGTTGCATCAATGGCTCGAAAATAATCTCTGCAAAAAGAAGGCAGCGTTGCCAGAACCTGACGAAGACGCAATGTATTTTCGATGTCTGTATGTTCATGATAAGTCTGTTTTTTTTCCATAATTTAAAACTCCCTAAGCAAACAGATTTTCGGATTCCTTTATGATTATACCACAGAAGTGGTTCTTTTGTCTATATCTATATGAAAAACTCGGGTTTGTCGTATAGATGTATTTCCATATAGATGGCAGGATTTTTACCTTTTTGTACTTCTTCTGCATCTTTTGCAGCCAGAATTACTGCTTATAAATAAAAATCCTGCCTGATATAATTTACTATTTTATTTTCCCGGACGCTTTACGTAATCCAGTGGATCTTTATGTGTGCCTTTTACAATAATACCCAGATGTAAATGCGCTCCAAAGGATGTTCCCGTATTTCCTACATAACCGATCAATTGTCCTTTTTTTACTTTTGATCCCTGTTTCAGTCCCGGGGCAAATTTTGACTGATGCATGTATTCGGAAACAATCCCATCTGCATGTGTGATCTGGATGTGATTTCCTGCACCGCCGTTATTATGTTTGATCAAAGATATCGTTCCATCTGCCACTGCATAAATAGGCTCGCCGGATTTTGCCGCGATATCGATTCCCTTATGATATGAGGAAGCTCCCGGTCCCGGTGGCTTTCTCGGTCCAAAATAGCTTGTGATGATATTATTTTTGGAACTGAGTGGCCAGCGGAAATTCCTTTCCTGATAATTTGGGATCCATGCTCCGTCGCTGCCTACATAATGTGTCCGGTCTACCCAGCAGTTTCTTTTCATAATGCCGGTGGATGGCGACAGATAATATTTTTTCTTATTGACTGTGATCCAGCCTGTCTGCCTCTCTCCTGCACTGTTCAGGAAATAATGGTTTCCTTTCAGATTCAGCCAGCCTGTAGCCAAACGGCCATTGCTCTGAGCATAATATATTTTTCCCTTTATGGCAGCCCAGGCATTTCGGTACATCTGACCATTTCCATTAAAGCAGTACATATTCTTTACAAGAGTAACTTTGCAGGCATCATATCTGGCACCTGTATGCGTATTAAACAGATATTTGTGGCCGCCGATGGTCTGCCAGCCTGTGACCATTTTATAATCTGAAGGACGGAAATACCGATAATAGGAACCAACCTTATAAAAGCCTTTTACCAGAGAATACCTGCTGCCCGCATAATACCTGGAGCCGTCTGAGTCTGTATAAAAAGCATTGCGGAGCTGTACTCCTGTTTTTCGGTCAAACGCATACCAGTTTCTTCCGATTCTGACCAGACCGGCTTTTCGATATCCGTTTTTGTCCATATAATAACGTTTGCCTTTATAGGTAACGATCTTGTTGCGGATCATCAGACCATTGGAGTTAAAATAACGTACCTTTCCCTGGACACTCTGGAATCCCGGACGGATTACTCCGTCATGGAAAAAATAATACATGTTTCCCGAAGATGTACGCAGCCAGCCTGTGTGCATGCATCCTGTCTTTTTATTGAAAAAATATCGTTTGCCTTTTACGGTCTGCCAGCCTGTAAGCATTTTGCCCTTATTGCTGAAACAATAGGTCTTTCCCTTAAGTTTCTGGATGCCCGGCTTTGCAGCTCCTGTCCTGGAATCAAAATAATATCTGACTCCGGAAGGGGAAGTATACCATCCCTTTACCTTCTTTCCTGCGGAATTGTAATAATAATAGGAGCCATTCTGATAAACAAACTTTTTTGGGGTGGCTGCCTGAACAGACTCTGGTGCGGCTGCCGTAAAACACCCTGCCAGAAAAACAGCTGCAAACAGCCAGAGGATCGCTGTGGATACAGTTATCTTCTTTTTCATTCTTTCATTCTCCTTCATCTTTGGAATAAATAAAAACAAGATTACAGAATATGTTCGTCAAGCAAAATTGTAAAAGGTCCGTCATTGATGAGAGATACCTTCATATCTGCACCAAAAATGCCTTGCTCTACTACCGGAACAGATTTCTTCGCTTCCCGGATCATATATTCATAAAGCTCTTCTGCCATCTTTGGTTCCCCTGCTTCAATAAAGCTTGGACGATTGCCTTTTTTGCAGTTGGCATAAAGCGTAAACTGAGAAACCAAAAGAAGCTCTCCCGATACATCTTTTAAAGAAAGGTTTGTCTTACCGGCTTCATCTTCAAAAATCCGAAGCCCCAGGAGCTTTTTCAGGTATTTATCAGCAATTTCTTTATTGTCCTCTTTCCCTGCTCCGACAAAGACAAGAAGTCCCTTTCCGATTTTGCCGATTGTATCTCCATCTACGGTTACTTCCGCCTGCAGTACTCTTTGAATAAAAAGTCTCATATATTGTGTGCCTCCAGTTATTCTGAATTTTAGTATAGCATAATTTTACATATTTGTGTC
>NZ_CABVDF010000130.1:0-7768 GCF_902497045.1 uncultured Blautia sp.
TTAATGAAAAAATTCGTGAAAAACCTGATCCATACACCAGAAAAAAGAGAGTTCCTTTACCGTTCTGTCTGATGTCACAGGATAAGAGGCAACTGGCCTGCCGTCAAGACTGCACGTATAGGTACCAATCTGTTCCCCTTTTTTCACAGGCGCCTGCAGTTCTTCCTGCAGATCCAGGCTGTAGCTGAGACTTTCCCCTTTTTTCAGAAGGATTCTTTTTCGTCTGTCTTTTTCTGATATGGAAACCACTCCGTGAACAATCGCCTTATCGCCAATCGTCATATTTCTTTCTACGCCATTTTTTACTTCTACGCTGCAGTTTCCCGGAACTTTCCAAAGTGCTTCATAAAAAAAATTATTTTTTCCGTACTCAAGGAGTTTTTTTGTATCTTTCCACTTATATGTCTTATTGTTCGGCCATCCACAGCCTAAAAGAGAAATGATCAGAAGTTTTTCTTCCTGTCTGCACGCACATACATAACAATATCCTGCATCTCCTGTAAATCCGGTTTTTCCCGAAAGAACTCCTTCGGTCATATCCAGAAGGGCATTTGTGTTGCGAAGGGAAAAAAAACGTGTTTTATTTAAGTCAGAAAATGTATATTCTCTGGTTTCGGTAATTTTAAGGAACGTTTTATTGTTTATGGCATATCTCATAATAAGAGCAAGATCACGTGCTGTTGTATGATGTTTTCCATTTTCATCCTCTGCGTCCAGTCCATTAGGAGTAATAAAATAACTATCCGTACACCCTATTTCCTCAGCCTTTTCATTCATCATTTCTGCAAATCCCTCAACAGACCCTCCAATATGCTCTGCAATTGCCACGGCAGTGTCATTATGGCTCATCAGCATCAGCGAGTACAGAAGATCTTCCAGATAATACTGTTCTCCTTCCTCAAGCCCCAGCTGTACATCCGGCTGTGCCGCCGCTTTAGAAGAAACCATTACATAATCATCTCCTGCCCCGTTTTCAAGGGCAAGGATACATGTAAGTACCTTGGTGGTACTGGCATTTGCCCTCGGTGTATCTCCACCCTTTTCATAAAGAATTCTTCCGGAAAGCCCATCCATAAGCACTGCCGACATCGAATAAAGGCTTCCGGGGTTTCCTTCTGACGCAGGAATATCAAGCTTCTTCTTTTCCACAGTATTCTTTTCAGCAAAAACCTCTGCCCGCACATTTTCCCATATACCTGAAATGCTCAGAAAAAAAATGACAGACGGCAGCAGAATCTTTAAAACAGCTTGTCTCATATCCATACCCCTCTTTTTTGATTATAGGATAATTCTATGCATACAAATCTGCTTTATTCTGCCTTCCGTCTGTCATATTGCTTCATCCGTTATAAGTGCGGTTCCAGCGTTTAGAAAGAGGAAGCTCTTCTTTTGAAAGACTATATAGCTCCTCTATATAGGCCGGAGCCTCTTCTGCCGCCTGGTCAAAATACCGATGCAGTTCTTTTACAGGTTTTTCTGATCCCGGCACCGGATCTTTTTCCATAAAGAATTCCAGCGCAGAACGGGATTTCCTTTTTCCGGCTATCCGGGTAACCAATGCAACAAGAAAACGCCTTTTCCCTCTATTATCATACACCATTGCATTTGTAAGGAATTTCATCATTCTTAAAGAAACAAGAATGTCCCTTGTTCCCAGTCCTGGGAACATTTTGCGAATCACCCTTGCATAGGAAACCTTAGGAACAATGCAGTCCGAAGGATAGAAATGATATGGATTTTTATTTGTTTCCAGCATAAGGGTCCTGTCAAATTCTTTTTCAAGAAGTGTATGCGTGATCACCTTGGCTTTTGCCATATCTTCCACATAAGGATGGCATACACTGTCCAGGAGATAATGGCATCCAAAGCCCAGAAGATACGCAAGAAGCCTTTCATCATCCCGGGCACGCACCATGCTCATTCCTCTCAGAAAAAAGGAGGCTGCCGGTATACTGTGCATTTCCACACCAATACTGCTGACAGAAAGATTCGTCAGATCATAAAAAAGAATATCTGGACCATGAAGTCCAATACGAAACAGATCTCCATTTTTTCGGATCACTTTTCGAATCTCTTCCGGAAGCTGTTTATATACTATTTTTCCAAACAAATCATGGGTATATGTAGTTGGCATAAATGTCTTTCCTTTCTTATACGTCCAGCCTGAGCTGGATTTCCTCTTCTGCTTCTGCCTTAAAATCTTCCATCTGTACCGGATCCATCACCGGCAGTTCATCTATTGCCTGCACCCCGAAAGAGCGCAGAAACTCTTCTGTGGTACCAAAAAGAATGGGACGTCCCGGTGCATCCAGTCTCCCAAGTTCTTTGACAAGTTCATATTCTACAAGCTTATTGATCGCATGGTCACATTTTACACCTCGTATCTTTTCTATCTCTGCTTTTGTAACCGGCTGTTTATAAGCAATGATAGATAAGGTTTCCAGCATAACATCCGAAAGAGCCGGCTTCTGCGGATGCATGGCAATCTGAATCAGATTATCATAAAATTCTTTTTTTGTGCACATCTGATAAGATTGTTCCAGTTCAATAATCTGGATCCCTCTGTCTTCCTCCTCGTATCGTTCCATCATATGATGGATCAGCTTTCTGGTAGTATCTTTGTCCTGACCTACCGCCTCGGCAATTCGAGAAAGCTCCACCGAATCTCCCATAGCAAAAAGAATAGCTTCAATTGCTGCTTCTGTTCTTTTTATTCCCATAATTCTCCTTATTCCGATTATTCGTCCGCAAATTCTGTCAGATGCCTCCACGTTTCCGGGTCTTCTCTGACCTCAATCTGAATATCATCAAATAATGTTTCCTGTTCTGCATGGATATATCCCATCTTCATTAATTCAAGGATTGATAAAAATGTCACGATCATCTGAATACGGGACGTCTGTCCCTCCATCAATTTCCGAAAGCTGAAACTGCGATGGCTGGCTGCGTATTCTTTCATTTCCAGCATTTTATCTGAGAGACTGACTTCCTCCTTTTCAATCGTTCCGAATTTGCTTCTGATCGGATCGATCTTCGCCTCCTGTTTTTTCAGAATAGATTTATAAATCTGATTCAGCTTTTCCAAAGTAAGAGAGGCAAGCAGTTCCTGGGGATCTACCGGTTCCCGGTATTTCAGTACTTCCTGGGGGATTGTCGCTTTTTTATAAAACACACCAGCCGCTCCATCCAGCTTATCCTTTAGTTCATAGGACATAAACTTGTACATTTTGTATTCCAGAAGTTTCTGTACAAGCTCCTCTCTCGGATCCTCTTCCTGACCTTCTTCGTTTACTTCCCTTGGAAGAAGCATTTTACATTTAATATCCAGAAGCGTGGCAGCCATTACAAGAAATTCACTCATCGTCCCCAAATCTTCTGTTTCCATTCCATGTATATATTCCATATACTGATCTGTTATCTCTACAATCGGAATATCATAGATATCGATCTTATTTTTCTCTATCAAATGCAGAAGAAGATCCAGCGGTCCTTCAAACACGTTGATTTTAACAGATATCGCCATCTTCTGTATATTCTCCTGTTTTTCTGTTTATTCCTTCGGGAATCAGCTCCGCGATGATCAATTCTCGCGGATTATGGATCCGAAGGGGAACGGTATGTTCTCCAAGCCCTGCGCTGACCAGCATATGCTTATTTTCTTTGTGAAACTCCCCGCAGCAATATGGCGGCAGAAACAGATACTGCGGGCATGCCAGTCCATAATGCTCACTGAGTCTCAGAACGCCGCCGTGGTAATGACCTGACACAGTAAGATCCGCACCCCATTGAAAATAAGCATTTCCATATTTTGGGTTATGAGCCAGCAATACAGACACTCCATATTCGGAAGGCTTTCCGATCAGTTTCTCCAGCACTTCCTGATCCGGATAGGGAGATGCCGGCTTTCTGTAATATTCCATAGGAAGTTCCAGTCCATAAAATGCAAACTCTGTCCCTTTAATCTTCATGAAAACATATTCGTTATGAAGGAAACAGACACCGGCGTTTGTCAGTACCCGTTCATAGTTTATATATTTTTCTGTGGTCTCCGGATTTATAAGCATTTTATTTTCATGATTCCCCATAGCATAAAATACCGGAAGGCTATTGGCAAGGCGACAGAAAAAACCGGCAACTGCAGCTGCTGTAGAAGGATCCGAACTAACCACCATATCTCCTGCAACAAGGACCGCATCTGCTTCGGCCGATTCGATAGCCTGAAAAAGCTCCTGATTTTCTTTTCCATACACAAATCCATGAAGATCAGCCAGTATGGCCAGACGCACACACTGACCTCCCCTCAGCTTTTTCGTCCTGATCTGATATGTTTTTGTTCTGAATGTCTTCATACTTCTCCTCTGGCGTTTTATTTGCCAAATCCGCAATTAGGGAAGGTACAGCTCTCACAGCCAAGGCAGAGACCACCTTCTCCATATGCAGCAATCTCTTCCCGGGTTACCGGATCATCCGCCATAATTCTTGGCAGGATCAGATCAAACACTGTCCTTTTTGCATACATAACACAGCCAGGAAGTCCCAGCACAGGAATTTTTCTTTCACCTCTTTGTATATACGCCAGAAGCAGCATCGCTCCAGGAAGCACAGGAGCTCCATAAGTTACAATATCCGCACCTGTATCCTTGATCGCACCCGGCGTACGATCATCCGGATCTACACTCATTCCTCCGCTGCAGATCACCAAATCCGCACCTTCGTCAATAAATTTCAGGATATCTGCTGTGATCTGTTCTCTTTCATCGCCTGGAAGAGACTGACCAATGACCTCGCAGGGATATTCTGAAAGCTTATCTCTCAGAACAGGAGTAAAGGTATCTTTGATCAGTCCCTTTTTTACTTCACTTCCGGTTGTAACAATACCCACTCTTTTTTTCTGAAATGGCAAAATAGCGAACAGAGGGTTCTCGCCTGCAGTCTGAACCGCTCTGTCCATCTTTTCTTTTTCGATGACCAGAGGAATGATCCTGGTACCGGCAATCTTATCTCCCTTGTGTACCGGAAAATCCCCATGGCGTGAGGCAATCATCATCTCTCCCAGGCCATTTACTGCTATAAGAGCTTCTCTGCGTATTTTTAAAAGTCCGTCACATTCAGCGATCAGCTCGATTTTTCCCTCTTTAACCTCTGTTCCATACATATGGTCTCCGGCACAGATATCATATAAAATCTCTGCCGCCTCATTTTCATGAAGGATTCCTTCCTGTTTTTCCCATACATAAAGGTGTTCCTTTCCTACAGATAAAAGCGCAGGAATGTCTTCTTCTTTTACTACATGGCCTTTTTTAAAAAGCACACCTTTTTTTTCATCCTTTATAATCTGTGTGATATCATGGCAGAGGACATGACCTACTGCATCTTCCGTTCTGATTTCTCTCATTTATTTCATTCCTCTCAAAACTTTGACATTTGTTTATTTGAAGCTTATTATACCCCTCAGCATGGCTTTTTGTCAAAAAAATCGTACTCTTTTCAAACAGCTGTTTCCTGATTTGCGGAATCTAAAGACAAAAAATCTCTGCCACATTTTTCAGGCAGTCCATATAACCCGCTTTTGAAATACTTTTTCCATAAATGACAGATGCTCTCCCAATTTCTTTCTTATCCTGACTGTAGATTATTTCTCCGGCCTTCTGACCTTTTTTTACAGGTGCCTCCACCTCCTTTGGAATCTTTAGCGTTTTCCGGATATTTTCTATCCCGGCACCATCTGTGCTGAGATAACGAAACTGTTTTTCATAAACAAGTGAGACTGTTTTTTCTTTTCCTTTTTTTACTGAAATCTCCGGGAGTTTTACAGGTGTTTCATCTTTATACAGACGGCATTTTGAAAACCCCTGATCCAAAAGAACAGACGCGTCCTTTATCCTGGATTTTGAATCCGGCGCCGCCATCACCACTGCGATCATAGTAATGTCATTTCTCTGTGCCACCGCCGAAAGACAGAATTTTGCCTTGCTGGTACTTCCCGTTTTTAGACCTACACATCCTTTATACGTCCGCAGAAGCCGGTTGGTATTTGACAGACCGAATTCCTTTGTGCCCTGTCTGGTCGTATGTAAAATAGTATCCATCCACACCGAAGAATAATCCAGTATCTGAGGATATCTGTTGATCAGTTCCCGGCTCATAAGAGCAATATCATAAGCAGTCGTATAATGACCGTCTGAATCCGTAAGCCCGCAGCAGTCTTCAAAATGAGTATTATTCATTCCAAGCCCTGCCGCACGCTTATTCATTTCTTTTACAAATTCCTGTTCATTTCCTGAAATATGCTCTGCCATGGCTACACTGGCGTCATTTCCTGAAGCGATCACAATACATTTGATCATAGTCTCTACCGTCTGTTCTTCTCCCTCTTCCAGAAAAACCTGAGATCCCCCCATGGATTTTGCATATGCGCTTGTAATAACTTTATCCTCCATTTTCAGACTGCCGTTTTCCAGCTGATCAAAAATAAGGAGAAGGGTCATAATTTTAGTTACACTGGCAGGGCTTCTTCTTACATCTTTTTCTTTCTGAGCAATCACTGTTCCGGTTTCCGCTTCCATCAATACATATTCCGGTGCACTGACAACAGGCTGCTCCACCGCTGCTTCTGCATATGCTGATACTGTCTGTGAAAAAACTGTGCTCAGCAAAAGAAGCACATAAAAAAAGTTCCTCCATTTATGATTCATAGATCATCCTCCCACAGGGATATTCTATTCTATTCTAAATGGAGAAACATAAAAATATGACAGTTTCTGTTTTACAGCAAGGGGGCAAAAGCCCTTAATACACTCTGAAATCCCCGGATAACAATATTCCTGTTTTTACAGAAATCAATACTGATCGGTTCACAATAGCGCATCGTTTCCAAAAAGTCATCCAGAATATCCTGGATCACCTTATTTTTGTAAATCCAGACACCATCTTCAAAATGGAGATACAGGCTTCGATAATCCAAATTTATGGTACCCACTACAGCAATCTCATCATCACAGACAAAAGACTTTGCATGGAGAAATCCAGGCTGATATTCATAAATTTTCACTCCTGCCTCTATCAGCTGTTCATAAAAAGACTGCGTAAGTAAAAATACCATTTTTTTATCCGGAACTCCGGGAGTCATGATCCGTACGTCCACCCCTCCCTTTGCAGCAAGGCAGAGAGCTGTCATCATCTCGTTGTCAATGATCAGATACGGTGTGCAGATATATACATATTTTTTTGCACGATTAATAATATTCAGATAAATATTTTCCCCTAACACTTCTCCATCCAGAGGTGTATCACTGAATGGCTGTATAAAACCACTGCCCGAAAATTCCTCAGGATGATACGTATGAGGCAAATAGCGTTCATAATCAATAGGTTCCCTGATCCCGTTTATCACATGCCACATATGAAGGAACATAATAGTCATATTCCAGACTGCCTCTCCTCTCAGCACAACTGCTGTGTCTTTCCAATGTCCAAAACGTTCTTTTTGATTAATATATTCATCTGCCAGATTGATTCCGCCTGTAAAACCAGTTTTTCCGTCAATCACACAGATTTTTCGATGGTCACGGTTATTCTGAATAATGTTCAGCACCGGACGGAAAGGATTAAACACCTTACATTTGATTCCTTTTTCCTGCAGGAATTGATCATATTTATGAGGAAGCGTCGTAAGGCATCCAAACCCATCATAAATCAGTCTGACATCCACCCCTTCTGCGGCTTTTTTTTCAAGGATATCAAGGATCGTACGCCACATTACACCATC
>NZ_CABVDF010000131.1:0-7749 GCF_902497045.1 uncultured Blautia sp.
TAATCCCTTCCAAATGATCCAGCTCATGCTGACAAATTTGTGCCGGCCAGCCACTAAGTTTCTGTCGCTGTTTTTTCCAATTCATATCATAATATTCTACTTCGATATTTTTATATCGTATGGTTTTTCTTACACCGGAAAGAGACAGGCATCCTTCCTCTGCTTCATACGGAGTATCCTTGCTCAACAGGACTGGATTAAACATCACAACATCTACGAATCCCATATTTACAATGATCACTCTCTTTTTCACACCGGTCATATTTGCAGCCATGCCTACACAACCGGCACGATTTGCCTGTAAGGTGTCCTGTAGATCTTTTCCCACCTGCAGATCTGCCTTTGTAGAAGGTTCTGACTTTTGTCCCAGAAAGAACACATCTTTCATTATTGGCTTTACCATCTATCATTCCTCCGTATCAAATCATTTCACATTCTGATTATATCAACAAAATCACATTTCTACCATAGCGAGGTTTTTTCATTTCCATGTTGTATAGGGGGCTCTCTTTTCCCATATAAGTGAGAGGTTCTTTTTCTAAGAGCAAGATCCACCCCGGTAATACCAAAATCCATTTTGGGGATTAGGTATTCCTTTCGGGGATGTGTTCTTGATGGGGATTTCGGTCTTCGTTCCACTACGGTCCGCGCTAAACGCAGGTCCACTGGACCTGCAGCGCCCCCATGCCCTCGATTTAGACATCTTTGATGTCAATTGGCTTCCACAAAAGTGGTCGCAGCACGAATTATATCAGAAGGGACAGCTGATTTAATTTCGTGAATCCACAATGTGGAATCATTTCACTTTTTCAGGAAAGGAGGAGTATGCCGCGTAAGAAAAAGTCAGAAAATCTCCGTCACAAAAATGTGATCACATTGAAATTGACGGATGCCGAGCTGGAACTATTATATCCCAGATATTTTTCTGCTTCCCGGATCATTCTTGCAAACCGTTCATCTGACAGTGCTTCCGGCGGGATCTCATAACTCATACCGCCTCCGGCTCCGGTAATCCGGTTTACATCCCACAAATAATCCCGGTTGCCCAGTGTGGTATTTAATGCATCATACAGAATTTCCTGTTCCTCTGTCAGATTTGCCCTTGCCACTGCATCAAAATTCGTATTCGTGAGAGTGACATAGAGGACTCTCTGTGTAGTCGTGGTAGTAACCTCCACCTCCCGGCTGCCATTATCATCTGCGAGAAATGCTTCCCAGGTCTGATGTCCATGTGCACTGGCCGCAGAATGGCTGTCGTAATACACATCAAAAGCAACTCCATATCTGGCAAAATTTCCGGTATCCTCTACCGTATATTCCACACCGTTCATGATCACTTTCGTTCCAAGAGGTACGATTGGATTGTTTGCATCAACAGCAATCGTATGGTTTGCAGTCGGATATGCACCGCTGGCTGTCGGCCCGCCGGACCACCTTCCACAGCAGATAGAACAGTTGCAATATCCGCTGGTTACCACATTTCCCAGTGATTCTCCCACACGGACAGTTCTTGTTTCTGTGACTGTTTCCGTTCTTCCATGGGTAGACAGATGGTATTGTGCCTGGAAAAGATCCTGCAGCTCATCCCTTATATCCTCATAGGTGTATCCGCCATACTTTGCAGTCAGGTATGAAGTCAGATGATACGGATTATGCCCGATTTCGCTGACATTGTACTGATAGGAATCGTAATCCGGATATGTAGACTCCATATTGTTAATCTGCCGGTTTAATGCCTCCTCCATGGCAGCATAAGCATTTTCTGCAGCATAGATATCTGCATCAGTACTGGAATAAGTTGTCATGCCAATCAGGGAACCTCCGCCCTGAATTGAAGCGCTGCAGCTTCCCAGAGATACTGCAATCAACATAAAAATGAGCGAAAAAATGCCGATACCAAGAAACACGGTACGGTTTCGCCTTACGATTTCTTTTAAAGCAATCTTGGCTTTTACCGTCATGTTCTCGACACCGGCAATCGTTGTTTCTCCCCCGAGACTTCCTGCTGTTTTTCCAGCTCTGGCAGCCCGGTAGGCATCTTTATATTTTTTTCTCTGGAAGAAGCGGTTTAAGAAACGCTTCTTTTCTGCATTTTGCACTGCATCCCTGGCAGTTCGGTCTGCAGCTTCCTTCGCAGCATCAAACTTCAATCTGGAAGCCTCTGGAGCATCCAGATTCATCCCTTTTCTGTGTGCTTTCACATCACTTCTCTGGCTTCTTAACTGTGCCCTGCGAAGACTGTGAGCTGCTTCATCAGCAGCTGCCATCACTGCATCGGAACCATCTACAGCAGCATTATCATCTCCATTCTCTGCCATTTGATTTCTGGCATATAGTGCCGCACCGACTGCTACCTTTCGACCCATTCCTGTTCCGGCTCCGTGGATCATGCCGGATCTTTCATCACCAAAAGAAAGCCTACCCGATTTTTCCTGTTCTTCTGTCAGTCTCTTTCGAGCACGTTTCTTCTTTACTTGATCTTTCTGATCCGAGATACCGGATACTTCCGGAATCTGTTCCTGAGAATGAAGCTTTCCCTGGTACCGGCTGTCCTTTTTTTCTATGATTCTTTCACTGCTTGCTTTTGAAAAAGTTCTTGCAGGTCTTTCTTCAGATGCAATATCCGAAGACATTCTTAATTCCTGCACATACCTTCTCATGCGTCGGTTATCAGTTCTTCCGGAACTGTCCGATAGCCTTTTGCCGGGAGCCGCATTTTTCTCATCCCGCTCCTTACTGTCAAGTTCAGGTTCATCCCGGCTTTTCTGGCCGATTTTCTTCACAGAACCATCCCGGAGTGTTTCTTCCGTCAGACCTTCTCTTGTCATTTTAGAAAAGATCTTGTCTTTCGCTGTATATTCTTTTCCTGCCATCTTTCCTCCTTTCCATCGAAAAAGACATAAGAAAAAGGCCATCTATCGTCTTCACGGTAAATGACCTCTCATAATCTTACTATTTACAATTGATATTTCTTTCTAATATCTGAAATAACATCTTCGGCATCTCTAACATGTCCTTTTTTTGCAGATTCTCTGGATTTCTCCAATCGATTCAAAAGCATTTCTTCAGACATTATTATTTCTTCATTTGGCAAATTATACTCATTACCCTCTGAATATATATTTAACATCTTACCATTCACCCTCCTTCTGTGAATATTATATAATACAACTTTTTGCTATTCCAGATTGTACTCATTGATTTTGCATCCAACTACAACCATCCGCCCGTTTTTATGCAAATACTCACAGGTAGAAAGAGTGATCAGTTTATCTCCATACCGGGCTGTATAACCTGTGTCGTAATATGACCGTTTTTTACATTCTTTGACAAATTCCAGATAATCCTCAGCATTTTCTGCCTTGGTAAAAGAGTAGTATTCAAAATCATGCCCGGTATACACCGGAACAGCAAAGGCTGCTATGATCTGATACTGTTCCTTCCCATGAAGTGTGCTGTACTGGATGATCGGATGTTCCTGATAGAATTCTTCTGACTTATAACGATCCAGAGCTGCAAACACTTTTCCTGAACTCATATGATGACCATAGATAATCAGGTTGTCTGCATCTTCCGGATCACAAAGTTCTGAGAGAAATGGTGTCCCACTCACATCGTATTCTTTCTCAAAATTTCTTCGGAGATAGAAGTTCTTTTCCTCCGGATGATACATGACCGGATAATCGATTGCTGTCCCTTCAATCTTTATCCATCCAATGCAGTCCGGATTCTTTTCATGTAAAGCCAGAAGGCCAGAATCAACAATAGCAGAAGGATTACTGTCTCCCTCAGCATCATCTTTTTTATCATTGGTTTCCTGTTCTTCATGGATTTGTCGAATAGAGTCGAATCCTGTTTCACTTTTTCGATCTTCCAGATACATTCCCATCAGAAAATAGAGGCTGATGGAGAGAAGGATAATGGAAACTACAAACAGAATCCTCGATATCCATTTTCTCATTTTCTTTCTGCCTCCAGTTTCTTTCGTTCCTCGACTTCCTCCGGTTTTGTTGTCATCAAGGAATACAGTTTCAGACTCTTATCGAACTTATCCTTGAATGGAATGATGATATTTCCATAGAAAAGGAGACCTTCGCCTTCCCCGGAATTCGTTACATAGGATAACTGATACGGTGAAATGTTCAACTGTTTCGCCAGAATCTGCCTGTCGCCTGCAGCTTGATTCAGCATCAGGATAAAATCACTGTTTTCAAAGATATTTTCAATCTCCCGGCTGGCCAGAAGGTCTTTGATATTCTGAGTGATTCCTGTGGGAATTCCACCCCATTTACGAAATCTCTTCCAGATTTCCACAGAATAAGCTGCGGTCTGTTCCTCTTTCAGAAGAAGATGGAATTCATCGATATAGTATCTGGTAGATTTCTGTGAGCCCCGGTTAATGGTAACACGGTTCCATACCTGATCCTGGACAATGAGCATTCCCAGTTTTTTCAACTGTTTACCCAGCTCCTTGATGTCGAAGCAGACGATCCGGTTATTCAGTTCCACATTTGTCTGATGGTTAAACACTTTCAGAGAACCATTAACGTAGATTTCCAGTGCTGTTGCAATACGCTGGGCCTGGGGCTCTTTCTGCTTTCTCAGGCAGTCATACAGATCTCC
The DNA here is from genome assembly GCF_902497045.1 of uncultured Blautia sp. Classification (NCBI taxonomy): domain Bacteria; kingdom Bacillati; phylum Bacillota; class Clostridia; order Lachnospirales; family Lachnospiraceae; genus Blautia; species uncultured Blautia sp. Next base: position 4,624 of record NZ_CABVDF010000131.1, read on the forward strand.
CAGTACCGGCATATTTTCCGGTTTCGGATCTGCAAAATATTTCTGATATACAAGGGGAAGGCACCGGTCGATCACTGATTTTTCCTCTGCCTCAATACCATTTCTGGTTCCCATGATCAGCTCACACAACGACAGGACAAAATCTGACTTCACACCCAGTGGATTATCATCATCGGAATAATCCATATTGATATCCATGGGATTAATATAATCCTTGCTGGTCGGAGAAATGTGGATAACCTGACCCCCAAGGGCATGAACCAGTGGATAATATTCTCCCTCCGGATCACCGATGATAATATCGTCATTTGTCACGAAAAATGCATTTGTAATTTCTCTCTTAGCCGCAAAGGACTTTCCGGATCCAGGTGTACCGAGAATCAGCCCATTCGGGTTTTTCAGCTTCTTCCGATCTACCATGATCATATTGTTGCTGAGGGCATTCAATCCGTAATAAAGGGATTCTCCACCCATGAACAATTCCTGTGTTGTGAAAGGAACAAAGATAGCAGTGCTGGTCGTAGTCAGTGCCCTTTTGATCGGCACATGATTGACACCAAGCGGAACACTGCTCATCAGCCCTTCCTCCTGTTGATAATCCAGACGCCTTAACACACAGTTATATTTCTGAGCGATACCGGCAGTCTGGAATACTGCATTTTCCAGATCCTGTTTACTTTTTGCTGTATTCAAAAAGAGCGCAGTTACCAGGAACATACGCTCATTTCGTGACTGCAGATCTTCCAGAAGTCTCTTTGCCTCGCCGCCATACGTATTCAGGTCTGACGGGATGATGTCCATATCATATCCGGAACGAACTGCCTTTTTCTGTTCTTCAATTTTCATACGGTTGATATCCGTCACCTTGCTTTTTACAAGCTTGATGGCTTTCATCTGATCTACCGACTGCACATGCAGGTTTACGATAAGATCCTTATCCATATCCAGAAACTCTGCCAGCATTTTATCGGTAAGCTCTGGAGCCAGAATCTGCAGATAGGAGACTGCGCCAATCGTTATCCCCATCTGGAATGTCTTCCCTTCTTTAAATACAAAGCTGGTCGGTGCCACATAATCCTTTGTGCTGAGACCGGTCCGGATCATGGAACCATAATCAAACTGGAAATCGGCACTGGCATCCGGATTAAATGTTTCATACATAATCTGAAGCCGCTCCACACCATTGAGGGGATATGCCGGTACACCAAGCACCTTGAAATTATTCAGTATATCCGACTCGATACGTTCCAGCTTCGGTTTCGCCAGCTTAATATTCTCCGCTTCGATAGAAAACGTGATATATTTTGACTTTACCAGACCGTTATTACCCTTTGCCAGTTGATTTTTAAGCATCTGTGCATATTCCATGCGGACATCATCAAATTCATCATGCTGAGGCCGGATACGGATCACATTCTCAAATTCCTTCATATTACTTTTGTGATTGATAAAGCTCAGCTGGAAATGGATGCTGCTGTCAAAATAGTTGAGGAAATCACACCAGTTTTCAAAAATCGCATTCTTATCCTCATTCTGTGCCAGCTGATAGTTGATATCATAAAACCGGATACATTTGGAATATGTATTTCCCTGTACCCGGCAGATCCCATCCTTTCCCATCTCTTTGTATCGGATCGTCTTTTGTACCGAAAGCCGCTTTTCTTCTTTTTTCTTTGACTTTTTGGTGCTGTTATTTTTTCTTTTTGACACCTGTCTTTCCTCCCTTCTTTTCTCTGGATGCATTTTTCGAACCGGTTGTTTCCGGATTCGATTCATAATAATTCTCTGTTTCATAGGTTCTGACCGGTGGCCGGAACACTTTTACATTCAGGACGTGCAAGATCACATCCTCCAGATGCATCCCATCTTTTTCATACATGGCAAACATAAATGCCGGTAACATCAAAATCACCATAACAGTAGCCGCATTTGACATCCCAAGTATTCCTCTTGTGAGGAAATAAAACGGAATACCAATCGCTGCACCGATACCGATGCAGATGATCTGTCTCTTTGTCAGATTAAAAGCCACTTTATTTTTTACTTTTGTCAAATCTTTTGGAACACTGACATATGCCATGGTTTATCTCTCCTTCCTGTGATTAATTTAATGGGCATTAAAAATCGACTTGCTCAGGGATCCTGCCTTAAACAAACTGAAACACAGGATGACTGTATAAGCCATTACGCCAAATAATGAAGAACTCAGATTATCTGAATACTGGATACCCGCTACCAGCACAGCATAGATAGCGACGCAAACCATCATCAGAAATGCCTGGAATGCCAGGGCAAAGAGTCCTCTGAAATAATTGGTTCCGATCTGTCCCCACTCTCTGTTGCTCATTGTGGCGAACGGAATCGGCGCGACCGAAGTATAAAGGTAAATCTCAATCATACGTCCATATAGAATTACGGTGATCAATACGGACATGATTCTCATACAGAAGCTGACGATCAGGGTTTCCAATGCCAACACTACTAATTCTCCAATCTCCATGGCTTCCAATGTAGCCTCCAGATCGGTCAATGCCGAACTGATATCAATGGCTGTACTGCCTGTGACCACACCGGATGCAGCATTTACTACATGCTGACCTACATCAAAAACAGCCATTGTAATCGTAAAAGTATTGCTTACCAGATACACTGCGATCCACATCTTCACAAAGTATTTGAAGAACATCCATGTATCAATATCATGCATGTTATTACGCTCAGTAAGCATGGAAATCAGTTCATAGCAGAGCACAAACGTAATGATGATACCTGCAATCGGCAAAATTACCGAATTGGACAGGTTCTGGATCATACTGAATATGCTGCCATTCCATCCCTGGGGAGTCTGTCCAACCTGGCTTGCAATCTCACCTGTTTTCTGATTGACATCAGTAAACATCTGATCCAGGTTGGAATTGATCATCCCTGTCAGGAGTTCCCTCATCCATTCTTCGATCGCATCAAAAATCTGATCGAACATGGATAACTACTCCTTTCTCTTAACCAAACAGTCCACTAAGAAGCGGAATTAACTGAGTACCGATGAGGATTACACCACCACCGCTCATAAGCTGTTTTATCCCCAATTAGGTGTAAAACTCTGCTCGATGGCGGGCGGCGGCGTAC
>NZ_CABVDF010000132.1:0-7719 GCF_902497045.1 uncultured Blautia sp.
GATGTATACTATAGGAATCTATTTTTGAACATACTGTCGGAATAAAGATTTCCATTTCTTACAAATCCATACACTGTAATCTTATTTTTTCGTGCCAGATGTATTGCCTCCTCAGTGACTGCAGCTCTGGAAACAATTGAAGAAATACCTGCTGCAATAACTTTTTCCAGATAACAAAAAACTTACATCAAAGACTGATGGTCACTTATTCACCTAAATATGCACGTTACCAAAAAACTATTCGAGACGCTCAGGTAGAACGTGCAAAAAAAATGATTAAATCAGGCAGCACAAAGAAACAGAGGAAGAATCCGAATGATCCCGCCAGATTTATTGGTACACAGACTGCTACAGAGGAGGGGGAAGTTGCAAAGATTGTAAAATATCTTGATGAAGACAAGATTGCAACCAAAGAACAGTACGATGGTCTTTATGCTGTATGTACTGATTTATTAGACGATGATGTACGTGCTATCTTAAACGTAAGTGAAGGCAGGTGGCAGATTGAAGAATGCAGAAAAACAGTAAGGGAAAATAAAAATTACTATAGTCTGAAACAACGCAACTGTCAAAGATGGGATTATTATAACATGAAACCTTTTTCACTCAACTGGGAAAATTTTTCATAAGCATAAGAGCCGCTTATTCCGAAATAACGGAATCTGCAGCTCTTATTTCAAAACACTTTTTATTTGTTTTTCTTTGCCTCTCCCTCCGGAAAGATAATTTTAAATACAAAGAAAAAAATTACCATGGAAACGCCGCCTGTAATAAATGTCACCAGCAGATTATACACAGCCGGGGGAACGTACACCGCCGCAACCGGCATCCAAAGATTGTTAAATCCATTGCAGATCAGGGAAATCACGATCCATGCAATAAAATACCACATTGCCTGATATACAGGGTTTCCATGACTTTTAAAAGTAATATTTCTCTGAAGAGGAAAGTTTATGCACTGAGCCAGAAAAGATCCCACCTCATAGCTGATAAAGTATCCCAGTCCGCCTCCGATCAACACTGCTCCAGAAGCATCGCGAAGAACGTTATATCCCAGAAGACTCCAGGTAAACTCCACGCCAAAAATCTTCATCGGAACCTGCGGCCACATAAATTCTGTGCCTGCAAGGCCTATGCCCAGCATTCCAGGCATAAAGGTAAACACCAGGTACTGAAATACTGTAACTCCCATGCTGAACAAAAAGAAAAAGGCAATTTGATAAACCCATTTGGAAAGCCTTGGGAACTTTTTCTCAAAAGCCTGCCACTTAGGCATCCACCACTCCATTAATTTATTCATTTTTCAATTTCTCCTCGTACATTTTATTTGCTCTGATATTTGCAAAAAATCCACCGATTATTTTTTTCAGGCCTCGGAAAAGATGGCCATTTACAGCCATTACCATTCCATCTACCATCTCCCGGCTGACTGCTCCGTTTGTCATTTTGGCAATTCCCCGGAAAGGCATATTATAAATAAATAGAATGTTCAGATCCGGCTTTCCCTTTTCTTCACTTTTTTTCTTCAAATAGGTAAGACACTTATAAATAAGCCGGGCAAGTCTGCTTTTTGCGTAATACATCTGACAAATAGCGTCGTTTCTGTCAAGGTCTCCCGACCATTTTCCTGAAGGAATGGGACGTCCCAAAAGTTCCTCAAACTCCTGATCAGAAATCTGCTGAATGATTCCTGTATAATAGTAAGGAAGCTTTGCCGGATTATACGGATATTCTTTTGTGGTTCCTTCTAACGAAAGCTCAGCCTCCAGACGGATGTCTTCCACATTAGATCCGATCATAATATGATAGGTTCCCATTTCCGTTTCCCATCTGTTTGTCTTAACATTCCAGTAACGGAAGGTCTTATCATCAAAAGGAATAAAAATCTGTCTGCTCTCTCCGGATTTCAGGAATACTTTTTTGAATCCCTTCAGCTCTTTTTCCGGGCGGAATACAATAGCGTTCGGAAGTCCTACATAAAGCTGGGCAACTTCAGCGCCGTCATATTTACCTGTGTTTGTCAGTGTGAATTCCACACCCTTTTCTGTTGCCTTTATATTGGAATATTCAAAGGTGGTATACGAAAGACCATATCCAAAGGGATACTGTACCTTTACCTTTCCCGTAGCAAAGTAACGGTAGCCTATATAAATACTCTCCCTATACTGGGAAATTCTCTGCGCACTTGGGAAATACCGGAACGCCGGGGTGTCCTCATAGCTTAAGGGATAAGTTTCATTCAGATGACCGGAAGGATTTACCTTTCCTGTCAGAATGTTCATCATTGCCCCTGCTCCGGCCTGTCCGTAAAGATATCCGTGAAGGATGGCCTTGCAGCAGTTGTGCCATGGCATTTCCACAGCAGCTCCTGCACTTAAAATACCTGTCACATTTTCATTTACCTGAACAATCGCCTTCAAAAGCTCTATCTGGTTCTGAGGTATGCGCATATGAGGGCGGTCAAGGCCTTCGGATTCACTAAGTTCATCCAGACCAAAGCAATAAATTACAACCTCTGCATTCGCAGCAAGATCAAGGGCTTCTTTTTTCATCACCGCGTCTTCTTCTCCAGAACGCTGATAGCCTCTGCAGATTCCCACAACCTCCAGATCATAGTTTCTCATGACCTGTTCCATTGTTTCCAGCTTTGTCGGATTTACCATTGAAGAGCCTGCGCCCTGATATCTTGGCTCTACAGCAAAATCACCGATTACGGCAACCTTTGTTCCTGGAGCCAGAGGAAGAATATTATCTATATTCTTCAGAAGAACCGCACTTTGCTCTGCAGCTTTTTTTGCCAGTTCATGATGTTCTTCCTTTGAAAACGATGTCTTTTTATTTTTTGCTTTAGCGCTTAAGGTCATCACTGCTTTTAGAAGATCCTCCACGCAGGAATCCAGTTCTTCCATTGTCAGTTTCTTTTCTTTTAGAGCCTGCAGGATTTCTCTTGCAGAATCCAGTCCCGGAGCAGGCATTTCCAGATTAGATCCTGCCGCCACCCCCTGGACATGGTCATTGGAACCGCCCCAGTCTGTGATCACGATTCCATCAAAGCCCCACTCTTTTCTGAGGATATCCTGAAGAAGATGTTTATTTTCATTTGCATAAACACCATTGACCTCATTGTAGCTGGACATAATAGAACCGGGGTGCCCTTCTTTTACTGCAATCTCAAATCCGGTAAGGTAAATTTCACGCAGCGTCCTTTCGTCCAGAACAGAATCCATTGCCATACGGCGAAGTTCCTGGCTGTTTACTGCAAAATGTTTAGGACAAGCATAAACTCCCTGACTCTGGATCCCTCTGATATAAGAGGCTGCCATTTTACCAGATAGATAGGGATCTTCACTGAAATATTCAAAGTTTCTTCCGCAGAGCGGACTTCTCTTTATATTCAGTCCCGGTCCCAGGAGTACATTCACATCCTGTACAGAGGCTTCCTCTCCAAGGGCAGCTCCCAGCTCTTCTCCAAGCTCTTCATCCCAGCTGTTGGCAATGGTCGCTGCTGTGGGAAAACAGGTGGCGGGAAGAGAAGCGTTCAGCCCCAAATGATCCCCTGCCCCAGCTTGTTTACGGATACCGTGAGGTCCGTCTGAACAAAAAATAGACGGAATGCCTAATCTCTTAAAATCCCGGGTCTGCCAGACGTTTTTTCCACTTAAAAAAGCAGCCTTTTCCTCAGTTGTCATTTCCTGCAATAATTTTTTTATTTCCAAAATATGATTGCCTCCTGATAAAAAGCCTCCTGCAGCCACAGGCTGTACTATGGTGCAGGAAGCTTGCTTTTAATTATTCTTCAACAGTTGCCTGAATGTTCTTTTTTTCTTTCTGTAACGAACAATAAGGATGATCTCAATTACAAGGATCACTGCAGCCACAGCTACATCAACAGTAATAAAGATTTTTGTCATATTTGACATCTTGCCTGCCGGATCCTGATCTCCTTCATAATAACCGCTGTTTCCTACTGTATAGAGGATATTCTTACATGCCTGACGCATTGCTTTTACTGCAGTTGCGCTCTTATCCTCCAACTTATTGGTTTCTGCGCTGTTAAATCCAAGCATCAGATCGTTACCGCTTCGGATGCAGTTATCTGTGATCATATATCCATAAGATCCGTCATAATCAGACTCTACCATTCCTACAAAGCCCCACTCGCCGCGAAGTACATTGTTCAGAAGATATTCATTGCCACAGCTTGGCTGTGTTCCGATCCAGTTAAAGGATGACATTGCTGCAGCGCTTGTACCCTCAAAACCTTTTACTGCAATCTCAAAAGGTTTCAGGTAGATTTCTCGAATGGCCTGCTCAGACGCGTAGGTTGTCAGTACAGAAATACGGTTGATTTCCTGATCGTTCAGGGCAAAGTGCTTGATATACGCGTATACTCCCTTTTCAGAAGCACCGTTCATCTGGTTTGCCGCAAGATATCCTCCCAGCACACCATCTTCTGAATAATATTCAAAGTTACGTCCTGCAAAAGCAGAGCGGTGGGTATTCATAGCCGGACCATACCATCCAAAGTTATTGGCGTCCTTATATTCCTGACCCATGGACTGGCCGATTTCATATGCAAGTTCCTTATTCCAGGTCTGTGCCATAAGAAGCTCTGATGGATATGCGGTTCCATATGCTCCTGTTACAAAGTTACTTAAACCTGCCGGACCGTCACAGTCTGAAGTAGCAATCTTTCCTACTGATTTGATTTCCGCTGTCTGCCAACCTCCAACATTGATCAGGGTCACCATATCTTCAAAACTTAACTGATCAAGAAGCTGATCCCATTTTTCATCGTCATAGTCAAGGCCTCTCAACTGATACAGACTAAGACCATTGTCTGCACCCATTGTCGGCATTTCATCTTCTTCGTTGTTATATTTTGTTCCGTCATAGATTCCGAAAACATTTTCTTCTACAGCTTTGCGGGTTTCGTCAGACATGGTATACAGAGCCTCGTCCACTTCGCCGCAGGCTTCCTCATAGTTTTCAAATCCGTTTTTACGGGAAAGCTGTACAAATGTTCCTCTTGCATAATCCTCAAACTGGTTAGTTGCCGGTGTCAGATCACTGGAACGTCCCTCTTTGCTGTAGTCAATATCCTCTTCTACTTCAAAGCTTTCTTCTGCAAGAACTGTGTGGGAGTCAGAACGAAGGGAAATCGTATATTCGCCTTTTTCCAGAATATATCCGCCTCCCTGGATCTTGATTCCCTCAGAATCATAAGAAGCCATATCTTCTTTTGCAATAACAAAGGAAAGTGTTTCCTCTGCGCCTGGCTCAAGAATCTTTGTTTTTCCAAAATCAATAAGGTTTACAGATGCTTTTTCAATTCCTCCGTTTGTATAAGGAGGTGTGAAATAAACCTGTACTACGTCCTTACCTGCTGTATCGCCTGTATTTTTTACTTTTACATCAAAAGATACTGTAAGTCCGTCGTCAACAAAATTCTCAATAGACTGCTCAAAAGTTGTGTAAGACAGTCCGTAACCAAACGGATACTGAACGGTATCTTCATAATTAATAAAGCCTTCTTCTGCAGCAGTTTCATAGAATTTATATCCTACATAAATACCCTCTGCATAATTTACAAAAGAAATATTACCAAGGGCTGCCGGATCATCCTTTACCATCTGCTGATTCAGATCTTCTACATTGTTGTAGGAATGGTTTCCGATATTATTGATATAGGGTGTATTAAGAAGATCTCTTACATAGGTGTCTGCTGTTTTTCCAGAAGGATTTACAGAACCGTTCATAATCTCCCCAAGAGCTGCAAAACCTGTGTTTCCTGCACCCGGCGCCAGAAGCACAGCTCCGATTTCCTCGTATTCATCCACCCAGCTTAATTCCATGGGATTGTTTGCATTGATGATCACAACAACATGGTCAAATTCGGAGCACACTTTCTCAACCATATCCTCCTCTGTTCTGGAAAGCTCCAGATAAGATTCGCCTTCTTCAAAATCATCATAATCCCCGTTATTTGTATAAGAGGAGTTGGTATAACCAAAGTTTTCAGGCGCTGCTGCAACCTCTTTTGCAATATTGTAGGTTCCGTCAATAACTGCCTTCATGTCTGTAGGAAGGTCTGCGTTTTCTCCGCCGGAGCGTCCGATCACAACCACTGCGGTATCAGAAAACTCTTTTGCTTCCTCCATTACCTGATCTGTATAAACATCCACTGTAGGCTCCGGAAGTGTCCAGTCCTGTTCGCTCATACTGACTGTCGGACGCTCAGTACGGTAATCTGTGTAGATCTTGGTAAGAGTTTCATTTGTTTTATATCCTGCGTCCTGAAGAGACTGAAGGATGCCTACTGCAGTAGAGGCATCTGAAGATCCTGAACCAGTTCCTCCGAAAATCGGATTTGTAGAGTTCCATCCAAAGACATTCAGACTGTTTACATCTTCAGAAAGTGGAAGAAGTCCCTCGTTTTTTGCAAGGATCACACCTTCTTCTCCTACTTTCTGGATTGTTTCCTTACTCTGCTTTACAGTTGCCTCGCTTAAATTTACCTTTGAGGCATTTAAAAATCCAGAAACGTTTGTGTACATAGGACCATAACAGATTACGTTGGCAATCACTGCGATCACTGCAACAAATGCCAGAACTGCCTGCCACCGGATGATATGCCGGAATCCTTTTTTTGCTTTTGAGGCAGCAAACAGAACTACGATCATAACTACAAGAGCTGCAAGGATCACGTAAATATATCCCTGAAGCTGCGTAATATAAGATTTCAGGTCTGCTTCACTGACTCCCAGACCTGTAAAAATCGGGCCCAGTACCTGTGTTAAAAATTTTACCATCGTTTTTTCCCTTTCCTTCTTTTATTTGGTACTTTCAGGAAACCTTACGCTCTGTTTCCTGTTGCAAGAAGTATAGCAGACTTTTCTCCATTCTCCTGAATCTGGCATGAAATGCAGAAATTCTGCATAAAATGCAAAAAAATGCCCAGGGCTCATCCCCTGGGCAACAGTATCTTCAGCTCAAACCAGTTATTTTTTACTCCAAAATCCACACTTCCGTTATATTTCTGCGCTGTCTGTATCATGCTTTTTAAACCAAATCCATGATTTTGCTTATCGCTTTTTGTTGTGCTGATCAACTGATGCTCATTTTTTATAATCTCATTTTCACAGTAATTTTCTACTTTAATAAAAACAAAATTCTTTTTCTGGGAAACCGATACATGAATCAGTCTCTTTTCCTTTTCCGGGATCATAACCACATGTTCAATAGCATTGTCCAAAGCGTTTCCAAAAATCGTACAGATATCTATTACATGGATATAATCCAGAATTTTCCCATCTGCCACACAGGTAATCTGAATATTGTTTTTTCTGCAGTGAAAAATTTTTGCTGCAAGTATGGTATCCAGAACACAGTTTCCTGTTTTGTTCCATGTCTCAAAAGAACTAAGTTCATCTTCCATGGCATCCAGCCATTCCCCACGCTTCACACTGTCTGTTTCTGCTCTCAGTCCTGCAATCTGATGTTTCAGGTCATGGTACTTCATCTGGATCAGATCCAGACTGTCCTGATAATTACGATACTGGTCGTACTGAGTTTTCAGCACAAGATTCATGGCAGAAAGTTCTTTTTCTGCCATATACTCAAATATTCTGCTCTGATACGCATGGAGAATGGCGATTCCTCCCATGTCCACCAAAGTTCTGATATTAAACATATCAGAACGAAGAGTTGCTGAAAATG
>NZ_CABVDF010000133.1:0-7682 GCF_902497045.1 uncultured Blautia sp.
TGTGCCAGAAAGCAGTTTTTATATAGAAAATGCTTTCTGCACACAGCTTTTATTTTTTTACAGTTCTTTTTTCAATTCCAGAAGCTTTCTATTTTTCATCCACAAAGACGCATCCACCTGTACCAGATACCCATGAGCATTTTTTACATGCCAGCTATAAAAATCTCTTTCCGGATGTCCGTAGGCTTCCATTATATTCATAATACTCCCTCCATGGACTACTACGGCTACAGCATTTACCTTTTCTCGTATACAGGCTGTCACTACCCGTGAGAAACCTTCCAGCGTCCTTCTCCTAAAACTCTCTCTGCTTTCCCCCCCAGGAAAAGGAAGCGTTCCGCCACTGTCTATCCAATCCTGATATTCCTGATTTCCTGACAATTCGCGATAATTTTTATTTTCGAAAGTTCCAAAATCACACTCTGAAAGCTGATCTATGATCCGCAGTCTTTTTTGAGGAAAAAGCAGCTCTGCCGTTTCCCGGCACCGGATCATTGGACTTACAAACACCTCATCCGGAACGCCATAGGAAATTTTTTTTATCTCTTCTCGTCCTTCCGGGCACAGCGGCTCGTCTGTTGTCCCAATATACCGTTGGTATTTATTACCTTCTGTCATTCCATGACGAATCAGATAAATATCAGGCATTCTTGATCACCATCCCTATACCACAGACTACCCTGATCACTCTTTTACTGTAAGCAGCCAGATCTGTACAGACTCTTCCTACAGCTTCCCGATACGCACGATCAAAGGCATCTACAGGAACCACACCGTAACCTACCTCATCAGATACCAGAATAACATCAGGATTGTTCCGTATTAACGCCGCTGCCAGATGCTGTACTTCTCTGCCCTGTTCCAGTTCTTTTTTAATGAATTGATGGAAACCCAGAACCCCCTGAGCGTTCATCAGTTCTTCTTCTGTCATTTTCTCTCCCTGGATCCATTGGATTCCAGGATATGTTTTTTTTGCAAGATCCGCTTTTCCCTGAAAAGCGCCTCCGATCATCATTTCCATAACAAACTCCTTTATAGTGGAAAAGCAGATGCCACCGCGATCACCAGAGCCATCCCCACCTCACAGAGACAGAGAAACCAGCCGGAAAGATCTCCTGTAGTACCTCCAAAATACTTCATCGCCATATATCTGTAATAAAAATACACCAGGCAGGCAGTCAAAAATGCTGCACCTCCGATTACCGGATAAATCCAGATCATCAGTCCACAAAGAATCACTAAATACACCACCAGTATATTGCGCACAATCCCATCCTCTGATTTTCTGGAAAATTCCGCCACAGTCCCCTCTTCTTTTGCCTTTGGAAGTGTAAGCACGCCGATTCCTGAAAAACAGCGTGATACCATAAATCCTAATGCCATTATCATAGTCAGGCGAACATCAAAACAAATCTCACTCCAGGCTCCCAGCCAACAAAGAAAATAGACACAGGCAGTGATCACCGCAAAGGCCCCTGCATGGGAATCTTTCAGGATTTCCAACCGCCTTTTCCTCTCCTGCCAGGAGCTTAAAGCATCTGCTGTATCCAGAAGTCCGTCTACATGGATTCCTCCTGTTACCAGTACAGGAAGCACCGTCAGGATCACAGACAGAAACAAAACGTTCATCCCCAGATATACAGCTGCCCAGGATGCCGCAAGAATCAGTGTTCCAATGGCTGTACCAATAAATGGAAAAAAACAGAACATATACTTCATATTTTCTTTTGTCCACTCTGCCTGAGGCATGGGAATTTTGGAAAACATGGAAAATGCAATCTTAAAACTGTTCCACAGACTTTTCACAAAAATCCTCTCCCTTCTTATAATATACAGGAATTCCATAGACAACCTCTACCACCGTATCTGCCATCCTGGCAAGTCTCCGGTTAATATTTCCCAGTACACGCCGATAGTTTTCTGTCTCTTCTTCGTAGGTATCAGCTTCAGAAAAAATCTCATTTGTTACAATGATCAGATCTTCCGCCTGGTTTTTCAGACTTTCCACTCCCTGGAGAATCTCGTCCTCTGTTTTTTCTCCTGCACCATCTTCCCGAAAAATTTCATTGGCAGTCAGATTGGACATACATTCCAAAAGAACTGTACATCCGGAAGGGATCTGTACATTTTTCAATCCCACATAACACTCTTCTGTATCAAACCCCTTACCTGCGCGCATCTTCCTGTGGCGAAGTACCCTTTTTTTGCTTTCCTGGTCAAAAGGGTACATCGTCGCAATATATATTCGTTTTTTTTCTCCGCAGGCAAGTACACAGTCTTCAGCAAAAGCCGATTTTCCACTTCCACTTCCGCCGGTTACAAGAATCATCATTTAAGTAAACTCCTCATACTGCTCTACTTTGATTTCCTCAAAGGTACTCATAGATTCATATACCGCTATTCCCATATCCATAAACGGGAATAAAGCTACTGCTCCGCTCCCTTCTCCAAGACACAGATCTCCGTGGATCACTGCCTCTTTCTTCAGTGCTTTCAGGATCAGAACCGCTGCAGGCTCCTTAGAAACATGAGAAGCAATCATATAATCTCTGGTAAGAGGACAGATTCTCTGTGCTGCAAGGGCTGCCACACAGGAAATAAATCCGTCGATCACCACCGGGATGTGCATGGCTGCTCCGCCAAGGAACACGCCTGTCATTCCTGCAATATCCAATCCGCCTACCTTCGCAAGCACATCTATGGGATCCTGAGGATCCGGGCGGTTCAGATCCACCGCTTTTTTGATGGCTGCTACTTTCCGTTTCAGACCTTCGCTGGAAAGACCTGCTCCACGTCCGGTCATTGTTTCAACCGGCTGATCCAGAAGAACAGAGGCTACTGCGCTGCTGGTAGTGGTATTTCCAATTCCCATCTCCCCGGTTGCGATCAGAGCATATCCCTGCGCTTTCAGACGCCTTACCATTTCAATACCGGCCTCGATTCCCTGCACAGCCTCTTCCCTTGTCATGGCAGGCTCTTTTGCCATATTTCTGGTGCCTTTCATAACCTTCAGATCCATCGGTACCTTCGTATCAAACGCCATGCCTATATCCACCGGAAAAACATCCGTTCCACACTGTCTGCACATGACGCAGGCAGACGTATCTCCCTGCAGAAAGTTCTCTGCAACAATAGCTGTCACTTCCTGTCCTGTCTGGGTCACGCCTTCTTCTACTACGCCATTATCCGCACACATTGCCACCAGGGCTCTTTTTTTGATATTGATATCAGGAGAACCTGTAATTCCGGCAATCTGCATGACCAGGTCTTCCATTTTTCCCAGAGAATGAAGAGGCTTTGCAATACTGTCCCATCTTTTCTGAGCCGCTGAAACTGCTTTATCGTCGATGGGCTGAATCTGTTCCTTTACTTCCTCAAGTGTCATTGTCTGTTTCCTTCCCTTCTGTGCTGTATTTACTGCTGTCTGCTCTGTTTACAGCCGCATTTATCTTCCTGTTGTAAAAACAAAAAATTTACTGAATATATAATTCAGGGCAAGAACAATAAACTGCGTCACAAATTTTCCCAGCATATCATTCATATGCATGATCTCCACCAGCAGCCATACGCCGCCCACCTCTATGATCATAGTCACAAGACGGGCACTGATAAACTTTATAAAAGGCTGCACATGATCTTTTATGGTTTTACACTTGTCCTGAAAAACAAACTTCGAATTCACCACATAGGCAAACAGGATTGCTGTAATGATCGATATTACATTGGCTGCTGTCAGCTGTACCTTCAGCTTTCTGAGAACATAAAAGCATACCAGGTTCACCAGCGTCGTGCATCCGCCAAAAAACACATATCTTATCACATCATTCCCATAAAACCGGGCGATTATTTTCTTTAACTTATCCATCTTCTGCTCCTGTCCTGTCACTGCTCATTCTGTTCGCAGCAGCTCTGTATTTTCATTTATCCAAAAATTCTGTATGCTTCACATTTCCGGATAATTACACAGAATCATGCCGAGCATGTTCCGATACGTCCTGACTCCCTCTGATGATCTGTGAAATAATATAACGGGGGCGCCGTTTTATTTCCTCATAGATCTTGGCAATATAATATCCAATGATCCCCAGGCTGAGCATGATCGCGCTTCCTATTAAAAGCAGCACCATCATGATCGTTGTGTATCCTTCTACTGCATGACCGGTAAAATACTGGATCAGTGAGTATATGATCAGCGCCAGAGACAAGAGAAAGCAGATACCTCCTCCTACGGTTACAAACTGCAGGGGAACTGTAGTAAATGCTACTATATTGGTAAAAGCATATTTCACCAGAGACCAGGCAGACCATTTAGATTCTCCTGCCTCTCTCTCCTGCACCTCAAATCGAACAGATGTTGTTTTATATCCCACCCAGGAGGAAGTCGCACGGAAAAACATATTTCTCTCCGGCATGGAAAGAATACTGTTAACAGCTTTCCGGTCCATCAGTTTAAAGTCTGAGGCATTCTGCATATTTACTTTGGTCGCCTTTGACATGATCCCGTAAAAAAAACCTGCACATTTTTTGTGGATCAGACTTTCCTTCCCTCTGGTGGATTTTACACCTTCAATCACCTCATATCCCTGCTTCCAGAGATGATACATTTCTACCAATGTCTGCGGCGGATGCTGAAGATCACAGTCCATCACTGCCACCGCATCGCCGGATGCCTGGGCAAGGCCTGCGAAAACAGCCGCTTCCTTACCAAAATTTCTGGAAAAGTGAACACCCAGGATATGCGTGTCCTCTTTCCCTGCTTTTTCAATCTCATTCCAGGTACGGTCTCGGGAACCATCATCCACCAGCACCAGTTCATACTCAATTTCTGCTTCCGTAAGTATCTGACGTAAAACACTGCAGGTTTTTTGAATCATAAGCTCTTCGTTATATGCCGGAAGCACTACTGATAAAACGCTCATAGTTTCTGTACCTTCTTTTTATTTCTTCTAAAAAATACCAGACAAATGTAACACAGAGCCCCTGCTAAAGTCAAGCACAGCCCCGGGATCAAAAACGGTGTACAGTACACCAGCTGAATCTCATGTTCTCCTGCATCCAGCATTAATCCCATATACATAGTATTTGCCTGGATCAAATCTGTCTCTTTTCCATCTACATAGGCACGGAAACCTTTACTGTATGGAAGTGACAGCACCAAAGCTTTGGGTTCTGATAAAGAAATTTTTCCGGTTATTCTATTTGTATCTATAGAAATATCTGTAAGGATATCCTCTTTCAGCTTTTCTGTCTGTTCTGCAAGCTTATCCATAGGCTGGCAGACAATGCGAAGGTCATCAAATGTATAGACTCCGGTTTTTTCAAACGTAAGCGTCATCGAGGTTTTTGCTTTTTTCCCATATCCCGTATTACAGAGAAAATTATGTTTTCCACTGTAAGCATTATATTTATCTGTAAAAATACGAATAGTTTTATCTGGAAACCGGCCTCCCACCTTTACAGATGCCTTCTGGCTTTCTTTCCAGTATCTCCAGTGGCTGTCCTGATGAATAACCTGATTTTTTTCATATCGGGACATTTTTTCCCATTTTTTCTCACTGACCGTCTCGCGGGGAGAAAGCCCATCGTAATCAAGACCTTCTGCAATCAGATAGGTTTCACTGTTATCCAGTCCCTGAAAGACCAGTTCCAGCTCTGCCCCTTCTTTTGTTACTTTAATCTTTCCATCCTTCAGACTACAGCCTTTTCCTTTTTTTATCTCAAACGGAATCTCCTGATCTGTAAATTCCAGATCCGCTTCTGAAAGCGAAGCTTCTTCCACAACAACTCCCTGAAGAAGTGCCTGCTGTTTTTCTGTCACATTCATCTTATCGTATTTTTCTCTTGGGATAAAAGAGTTATAAGTATATCCCAGAGGCAGCGCTTCCCGGCTTTCAAATGCCTCATAAATACTGCTGTTTTTCTTAGCACTTCCGGTCAGCCAGTAATAACTATAAGGAAGATAACGGTATTCCCCGTTTTTTGTCACAAAATATTTTACAGAAGCAAGCCTGTCAAGAATAGTTCTTCCATCCAGATTATCATAATGCTGCTCCCAGGGAGTATTCAGATACATTTCATCAAAATATTTTCCAATACTGCCGCTGGCTACACTGAAGTAATATGCCGTACTGTTTGTCCCCATCTGCATGGCTGAGTTATCGTAAGAAAGCGCATCCTGCTGATCATATCTGAAAACTGACGGATCATCTGTATCCAGAACTGCAAGATCTGTGCCGGACTCCAGTTTTTCCATAGCTTTTCCTCTGTCTGTAAACTCAGAAAGGTAATCCTTTTCATAAGAATACTGATAATAAATGTTAAAAACAATCCCGGCAGTCAGCAGGACACTGACCATCATACAAAGGTTTCTTTTTCTTACAAATATAGAACCGTACAAAAGGATCACTGCTGTAGAAAATACAAGCAGAATCATTGCAGACATATTTCTTTCTGTCCGTGCAGCTTCTGGAAACAAAGCCATACAGCAATAAATCATAAGGAAAACAAATACCCGCCTTTTTTCTATTCTGTCTAAAAGATAGAATTCAGGATATGCCTTTACAAAAATATAGGCGATCATCATACCATATGCCCAGATCCATCGATTGGATACATAAGAAAAACCATTTAATACATGTCCTGCAAAAGGCAAGAGCAAAAATATATTTAAAAGTACAAAGCCCCATTTCAGAGCTGTATTTTTCTTTCGTTTTGAAAACAGAACAAAAACGCCTGTCATAGCAATTGCCGTATATCCGGCAACTCCCCACTGGATCATATTTTCACCAATCAGGCACGTCAGGTATTTTTCATAATAGATTCTGTCATAAAATACAGGGACATAGTTTTCTGCCTGGAAACGCCCTGTTCCAAAAACCGGAAGGACCACTGGAAGAAGGATCACAGCAGCCAACAGTACTGCGATCATCGAATATCCTGCAAAAACAGCCAGCCATTTACCAATACATAAAAGTTTTCTTTCCTGTTTATCAGTAAATACTACAAAATAATCAAATGCTGCATAAAGCACCATAAAGATTCCCAGCATATAAAAGAAATAAAAATTTGATACTCCGGCAAGAGCCACCGACCAGATAAATACATAGGGCTTTTCTTTCCTGTATATCTTATCAATTCCAAGAAGTATCAACGGCAGATAGATCATGGGATTGGCAAAATACGGATGCTTCATAGATGCATAAATTGTCCAGCCTGCAAAAATATAAACAAGAGATCCCAGTAAGGTCGCCTGGCTTGAATTTTTATGATAAAAGCAATATCTGCTAAACGTAATCCCTGCCAGATAAATCCGCAAAAATATCAAAAAAGCATACAGATACTCTGTCTTGTCTGCCGGCACCAGCACAGACAATAAAGTCAGCGGATCTCCAATTACATAGTAGTGAAGCGTTGTCAGAATGTCAGATCCATATCCTATATGCATATCCCACATGGGGATTTCCAGTTTGTGTTCTATAAACAGCTGCTGCAGTATCTCTCTCAGATAATCTCCATAATATGCCAGAGAATTTAAATGCTGAGGAACTCCGTCATGACTCCAGATCAGTGATTTTCCATTGAGAAAAAAATGCATATAAAGGATTAATGCAATAATGCCAAATGCAAGAGTATAAACCAGATAATATGTTGTTCTTCTTTCCGTAGAAATCTTTTTTTTCATT
>NZ_CABVDF010000134.1:0-7623 GCF_902497045.1 uncultured Blautia sp.
TTTGAATTTCTTCATAAGAAGTGTTCCATGGATATACCATGACGCTGCAGCCTCTCGCATTTAAGCTTCGTATAATATTTTCTTTTATTCCACAGTCAATGGCCGCCACAAGATAGTTTTCCTGTTTGGCAGCACAGTATCTTATTTCTTTGGAACTGACCTTTTCTACGGCATCTTTCGGAATCTCAAATCCTGCCAATTTTTCCAAGCCTTCTTCCAGCGAGGTCTGCACATCCGTGAGCAGCGCCTTACAGCTTCCGAAATCCCGGATCTTTCTTACCAGTTTTCTTGTATCAATGCCGTAAATACCGGGAATATGATATTGTCTCATCACCTCGTCCAGCGTGGCTGCGCTGCGGAAATTAGAAGGAATATCATTGTAATCTCTCACGGCGAGTCCACCGATAGAGGGTTGTTTTGTCTCAAAATCTTCTTTTGCAATCCCGTAATTTCCAATTAACGGATACGCCATGACTACGGTCTGATACGTGTAAGATGGGTCCGAAAGAATCTCCTGATACCCAACCGGTGCGGTATTAAATACTAATTCTGTTATTTTTTCTTCCTGGCTGCCAAAACTATAACCATAATATTGGCTTCCATCTTCCAGGATCAACTTTTTATTCCATTTTTCCATCTGTTTCATTCACCTTTCGGATAATTTTCGTTCAAATCGGTCCTTTCGGACATCTGCAGGAATACTGGTGGCATAATTCCCACTAAAACAGGCATCACAATATGCATCAGTTCCTACCAGCTCATGAAGGCGTTCCAGCGGAAGATAGCCAAGAGAATCCACCCCAATAAGCATGGCGATTTCTGTCTCCCCATGATGAGATGCAATAAGATTTTCTTCCGAATCAATGTCCGTACCATAATAACATGGATGCAGAAACGGAGGAGCAGAAATTCTCAGATGTATCTCTTTTGCACCCGCCTCCCTTAAAAGGCTTACAAGCTGTCTGCTGGTAGTCCCTCTTACAATAGAATCATCAATCAGAACCACTCGTTTTCCCTGTACAGCCGATGGGATCGGGCTTAACTTCATCTTCACCAGATCAAGCCGTTCTTTTTGGCCGGGCGAAATAAAAGTTCTCCCAATGTATTTGTTTTTAACCAGCCCGATTCCATAAGGGATTCCCGAAGCTTTAGAAAATCCAAGTGCTGCGTCCAGACCGCTGTCCGGGACACCAATCACAATATCAGCCTCGGCGGGCTTTGTCTGTGCCAGTAATTTTCCTGCCTGGATCCTGGCTTCCGAAACAGAAACCTTATCGATCACAGAGTCCGGTCTGGCAAAATAAATATATTCAAATATACAGGTCTTCTGTTTCCGGGTGCCGCAGTGTTCCCGACGTGACTCAATCCCATTCTCACTAAATACCAGGATTTCTCCCGGAAGAAGATCTCTGATCAGCTCTGCGCCTACAGCTGTCAGAGCACAGCTTTCTGAAGCAGCCACATAAGAACCATCCGGCATTTTCCCGTAGCAAAGGGGACGGAATCCATAAGGATCTCTCACTGCAATCATTTTTGCAGAAGACATTAATATAAGAGAATAGGCTCCTTCCAAAGAAAACATTGCACGGCTTACTGCTTCCTCAATACTGGGGGCAGTAAGCCTTTCCCTGGTAATCATATATGCAATGGTTTCTGTATCACTGGTAGTATGAAAAATTGCTCCTGATAATTCCAATTTATCACGAAGTTCTAATGCATTGCTTAAATTTCCATTATGTGCCAGCGCCATTTTTCCTTTCTGATGATTTACCTCTATCGGCTGACAATTATTTCGGATATTTCCTCCTGTTGTCCCATACCGTACATGTCCCAAAGCCATAGTCCCTTCAGAAAGATGTGCCAGGATATCCTCGGAAAACACTTCACTTACCAGTCCCAGATCCTTATAAGAAGAAAATACACCGTCATCATTTACAACAATGCCGCAGCTTTCCTGCCCTCTGTGCTGAAGTGCGTAGAGACCATAATAAACCATTTTTCCAAGATTTCTTCTTTTTCTGCTTAGAATTCCAAACACTCCACATTCTTCATGAACTGCCATATCTGATCACTCCTCTTGTTTACATTTTCCACATAAAGCCGCTGAAATGAATCCCTGAAACAACGGATGCGGCCGGTTAGGACGGCTGGTAAATTCTGGATGGAACTGCACGCCAATATAAAAAGGATGATCTGTCAGTTCAATAGCTTCTACCAAATGGTCATCCGGGGAAGTTCCGCTGATTACCAGACCTGCATCCGTGAGCAGTCTGCGGTACTGGTTATTAAATTCATAGCGGTGGCGATGACGCTCCTGAATGACTGTACACTGATAGCAGTGTTCCATCTGTGTTCCCGGTTGGATCACACATGTATAATTGCCAAGGCGCAGAGTACCGCCTTTGTCTATATCATCTCTTTGCCCCGGCATAAAATCAATGACCTTGTCCCGGCATTGCTCATCAAATTCTCCTGAATGTGCTTCCGGAAGCCCAGCCGCATGTCTTGCATATTCAATAACAGCAATCTGCATGCCAAGACAGATTCCCAAATAAGGAATCTGGTTCTTTCTGGCATATTCAGCTGCTGTAATCATTCCTTCAATCCCTCTGCTTCCAAAACCGCCAGGTACAATAATTCCCTGTATTCCCCTGAAAATCTGCGATACATTTTCTTTCGTAATGTTCTCTGAATCAATCCAGTGAATACGGACATAGGCATTCTGCCCATAACCTGCATGGTTTAAAGCCTCCACTACGGACAAATAGGCATCATGAAGTTTTACATATTTTCCAACCAGTCCAATATGCACCTCCTGAGAACGGTTTTTTATCTGATCAACCATCTTCTTCCAGTCTTCAAGCCGTGCTTCTTTTGCATCTAAATGAAGTTCTCTGCAGACCACAGAAGAAAAACCGGACTGCTCCAGCATAAGCGGCGCTTCATATAAATTAGATAATGTGCGGTTTTCGATAACACAGTCCGGCTTCACGTTACAGAAAAGAGAAATCTTCTGAAAAATAGATTCTTCCAACGGCTGATCACACCGGAGTACAATGATATTCGGATGAATTCCCATTCCCTGCAGCTCCCTTACAGAGTGCTGCGTAGGTTTTGATTTATGTTCATCTGAACCACTTAAATAAGGAACCAGTGTCACATGAATAAACAGGCTGTTTTCCCGTCCCACTTCCAGAGAAATTTGCCTGACCGCTTCCAAAAAAGGCTGGGACTCAATATCCCCAATAGTTCCTCCGATTTCCGTGATCACCACATCTGCGTCAGTCTGTTTCCCTACACGATAAACAAATTCTTTGATTTCATTGGTGATATGCGGGATCACCTGAACGGTAGAGCCCAGGTATTCTCCCCTTCGTTCCTTATTCAAAACATTCCAATAGATTTTTCCTGTAGTCAGGTTGGAATATTTATTTAGATTTTCATCAATAAATCTCTCATAATGACCCAGATCCAGATCTGTCTCTGCACCGTCTTCTGTGACAAACACCTCTCCGTGCTGATACGGACTCATAGTACCCGGATCCACATTAATATAAGGATCTAGTTTCTGAGCAGCTACCTTATAGCCTCTGGATTTTAAAAGCCGTCCAAGAGAGGCTGCTGTAATTCCTTTTCCGAGCCCGGATACCACGCCCCCGGTTACAAAAATATACTTTGTCATAAATATATCATTCCTCTTTCTACTTTTATTTTCCACTTTCTCCATAGTTTGAAAGAACTCTGGCAGAAGGATCATTGACATTACAGCCCTCCCACTCCCTGTTGGGCATCCAGAAGCCGGCGATCATTTTTGACTGACCCGGATAATATTTCTCAAAGATTTCCCTGTACAACAGGGATTCTTTGGTAAAGGGGCGTGCATGGTCATACTTTTCTGATAATGTTTCCATTTGCTGATCTGTATAAACAGATTCTGCATATTCTTTCAGATAATCTACCATGGAATGACCTACTGCATCTGAAAAAGCCGCTTTTTCTCTCCATAGGATTTCTTCCGGAAGATACTGGTCAGCCTGAAATGCATGACGGAGGAGATATTTTCCTTTTCCGTAGTGATTCATTTTCAGTTCCGGATTTACTGACATAACATAAGTCACAAAATCCAGATCCCCGAAAGGAACCCTCGCTTCAAGAGAATTGGCAGATATACAGCGGTCTGCCCTGAGCACATCATACATATGAAGCTCCCGGATTCTTTTCATAGATTCTTTTTGGAACGCCTCCGGGTCAGGTGCAAAATCTGTGTATTTATATCCAAATAATTCGTCTGAAATTTCGCCGGTGAGAAGTACACGGATATCTGTCTGCTCATGAATGGCCTTACAGACCAGATACATGCCCATGGATGCACGTATCGTGGTAATATCATAAGTTCCCAGAACCTGAATCACTTCTTCCAGCGTATCAGTTATTTCCTCCGGCGTCATGTAAATTTCCGTATGCTCGCTTCCAATATACTCCGCCGTCTGCTTTGCATACTTTAAATCAATGGCATCTTCACGCATACCAATGGCAAACGTACGAATTGATTCCTGGCTTTCTTTTGCAGCAATTGCACAGACAAGGGAGGAATCCAGTCCGCCTGAAAGAAGAAAACCAACCTTAGCGTCTGCTACAAGCCTTTTTTTTACTCCTGTGATCAGCAGATCATGGATATTCCGACAGACGGTTTCCAAATCATCCCGGCATATGTGTTCTGTTTTGGTTATATCGCAATAACAGATAAAACTGCCGTTTTTATAATAATATCCAGGCGGAAAAGGCATGACTTTGTCTGTTAGTCCTACCAGGTTTTTAGCTTCACTGGCAAACAGAATCACACCTTTTTCGTCATATCCGTAATAAAGAGGACGGATTCCTATGGGATCTCTTGCTGCAATATATTCCCCTGTTTCTCCGTCATAGAGAATGCATGCGAATTCTGCATCCAGCATGGCAAACATATCTGTGCCGTATTCCTTATACAGGGGCAGAAGGATTTCACAGTCTGAATCACTTACAAAGGTATAACGGCGGGATAAATCCTCTTTCATCTTTTCAAACCCATAAATTTCTCCGTTGCAGACCACATAACTGTCATCCAGACGGAAAGGCTGCATCCCGGACGGTGTCAGTCCCATAATGGCCAGTCTGTGAAATCCAAGAAGACCATTTCCCGTATCGACGATCCGGCTGTCATCCGGACCTCTGGAAATAGTTTTTTTGAAACCTTCCTTAAATTTATCTAAATCGGCTCCCAGACCGCAATATCCCATAATCGAACACATATTTTTTTACCTCCATTTCCGGAACCTGTTCCATGGCTCTCACCTTCCCATATCTGCTGTAAACAGTCGCTCTTTTTTATTATTTTACACTGAAAAGAAGATCTCCATATGTTGGGAAAGGCCAGTATTTTTTTGCCGTAACAGTTTCTGCCTCATCACATGCAATTCTCAGCTCCTGCATTCTGGTTAATACTGTATCCCTGATCTGACAGGACTGCTTCTCAATATCTTTCGTATCCTGAAGTTCTATCAGTGCATTTTCCAGTGCATCTGTCCTTACTGCCATCTGATCTGTAAGTGTAGAGAGTTTTTTTATCAGGCTGTGTTCATAACGGCATGCCAATGTTTCATCGACACTTTTTTTTGCAGAAGCTGTCCCGGCCAGTTCCATTGCGTAGGCTTCCACCGCCGGAATGATTTCTCTCTTTGCCATGTCAACCATGGTATTTGCTTCTATTACAATGGTCTTGCAGTAATTTTCAAGCATAATCTCACATCTTGATTCCAGCTCTGCTTTAGAAAATACTTTATGTGAAGTAAGCATCCTGACATTTTTTTCATCCAGCAGGTGAGGCATACAGTCAGGTGTTGACGGATAGTTCAGAAGGCCTCTTTTTTCCGTTGCTTCTTTTATCCATGCGTCATCATAACCATTTCCATTGAAAATAATCCTTTTATGGTCTTTGATTGTTTTACGAATCATGGCATGAAGGGTTTCTTCAAAATTTTCTGCGTTTTCCAGTCTGTCCGCATAGATTTTCAGGCTTTCTGCCACTGCGCTGTTAAGCATCATATTGGCACATGCAATGCTGTTGGAAGAACCCAGCATACGGAATTCAAATTTATTTCCTGTAAAAGCAAAGGGTGAGGTACGGTTTCTGTCTGTATTATCCCGATTGAATTTTGGAAGTACATCCACACCCAGCTTCATCTGCGTTTTTTCCGCTCCTGCGTAGGGAATATCTTTTTCAATAGCCTCTAAAACACCGTTCAGCTCATCTCCAAGGAACATGGACACCACAGCAGGCGGAGCTTCATTCGCCCCCAGACGGTGATCGTTTCCTGCCGTTGCCACAGACAGCCTCAGAAGATCCTGATAATCATCCACGGCTTTGATCACTGCACACAGAAACAATAAAAACTGGGCGTTTTCATAAGGTGTTTCCCCAGGTGACAGCAGGTTTACGCCTGTATCCGTGGAGATAGACCAGTTATTATGCTTTCCGCTTCCATTCACTCCTGCGAATGGTTTCTCGTGAAGAAGACATACCAATCCATGACGTGCCGCTACTTTTTGCATAATTTCCATGGTCAGCTGATTGTGATCCGTAGCAATGTTGGTGGTTGTATAGATAGGAGCCAGTTCATGCTGTGCCGGAGCCACTTCATTATGCTGTGTCTTGGCAAGGATTCCAAGCTTCCAGAGCTCTTCATTCAGGTCTGCCATGTAGGCCTCCACCCTTGGCTTGATCACGCCGAAGTAATGGTCGTCCATCTCCTGTCCTTTCGGAGGCCTTGCACCAAACAAGGTACGTCCGGTAAATTGAAGGTCTTTTCTTTGATCATACATTTCCTTTGTAATCAGGAAGTATTCCTGTTCCGGTCCTACAGAAGTGGTGACATACGATACCTTTTCATTGCCAAAGAGACGGAGAATCCGAAGCGCCTGCTTATTCAAGGCCTTCATAGAACGAAGCAGAGGTGTTTTCTTATCCAGAGCTTCTCCTCCATAAGAACAAAATGCCGTTGGAATGCATAAGGTTTTTCCTTTAATAAATGCATAGGAAGTAGGATCCCATGCAGTGTATCCTCTTGCCTCAAAGGTGGCTCTTAATCCCCCTGAAGGGAAAGAAGATGCATCCGGCTCTCCTTTGATCAGTTCTTTTCCGGAGAATTCCATGATAACGCCTCCGTTGGGAGAAGGAGAAATAAAGCTGTCATGTTTTTCTGCTGTGATTCCGGTCAGGGGCTGAAACCAGTGTGTGTAATGTGTTGCGCCTTTTGATACAGCCCATTCCTTCATAGCTTCCGCTACAACGTCCGCCACACTGCTGTCTAATTTCTCACCTTCATCAATGGTTTTTCTCAAAGACTGATATACTTTTGAAGATAAGCTTGCCTTCATAACCCTGTCGTCAAAAACCATACATCCAAAGTATTTAGAAACATTTTTTTTCTTCATAATAATGACTCTCCTCTCGTATCAAAAAAGGCAAGGATGTCATTCCTGTTATCCACATGAAAGACGCCCTTGCCTTTTTTATTTAATTGTTACAATGAAAAAAGCGTCTCTGAGATTGTGTTCTCAAAGACGCCCTTGCCTTTACGTGTTGCA
>NZ_CABVDF010000135.1:0-7606 GCF_902497045.1 uncultured Blautia sp.
ATATAGAATTGTAACTTTATTTTTGCAAAAAATATCGTTATTTCAATTAGAATTGCTATGTTTCAATTAGAATTGTAACTAAACATTTACATAGATTTTCTTTCTGCGATTTCAGCCATTTTAGCTTCATTGAGACGTGTGTCTCCGTGAACACGACTGTAGGAGAGATATCCATTCATACGATCGATTTTTGTCAGATTTGTAGATCCGCATACAGGACATACATCCATCTCCAGTTCCTCATGGCCGCAGTCGTCACAGTAAGCCAGAGAAAGGTTCACACCCTCATAATATCCCAGATCCATGGCTCTTCGGATCAAAGTACGGATAGCCTCTTTATTATATCCGATAGGATAACGTACATACTGGATTTTGCCGCCATTGCAAAGTTCCCAGAAACGGCCCTCCAGATCCTGTTTCTCAATAGGCGTCACATCTTCTGTTACATGACAGTGGAAGCTGTTGCTTACATAAGGACGGTCTGAAACGCCTTCGATGATACCATACATCTTGCGGAACTGCTCCACCTGAAGTCCGCAGAGACTTTCTGCCGGTGTTCCGTAAATGGCATAAAGATTTCCATCCTCTTCTTTAAACTGATTTACCTTATTATTGATATATTTCAGTACCTCAAGAGCAAACTGGCCGTCCTCACGGATGGATTTGCCGTTATAAAGCTCCTGAAGCTCATTCAGGGCTGTGATACCAAAAGATGCTGTCATCGGTTTCAGAATCTTGCCGATCTTTTCATGCGGTTTCAGATGGCCCCCGTAAAATCCGCCTTCACAGTATGCCAGCGGGTTGGTGGACGCTCTCATCTGTCCAAGATATTCATAAGTACGGATATGAAGGTTACGGATCATCTCCAGGTAAAAGTCAAGAACTTCATAAAAATCTCTGCTCTCTGCTCTTGCTTTTGCCAGGATCATCGGAAGGTGAAGACTTACTGCCCCCACATTAAAACGTCCTACAAATACAGGACTGTCCTTCTCGTCTGCCGGATACATGCCGCCTCTTTCATACCATGGGCTTAAAAATGCACGGCATCCCATAGGACTGATCACCTTGCCATACTGTTTATACATGCTGGCAATATAACCTTTTCCTGACATAGACAGCCAGTCCGGATACATCGTCTTGGCAGAACAGTCTACTCCTGCTTCAAATACATCCTCACAGCACTGTCCCGGTCCATGAATGTTTTCATCATAAAGGAATACGATTTTTGGGAAAAGAACCGGTTTTTTATGTCCTTCTTTCCCCTGTCCTCCTTTGTGTACTTCCAGCAGGGACATATTGCACATTTTCTCAAAGCGTCCGGTTCCAAGACCAAGGGTTACCGTAACAAAAGGATAATCTCCTCTGGAAGAGCCTACGGTATTCAGCTTGTATTCAATTCCCTGCCATCCCTGGTCAAAGTCTCTGCGGACCTTATCCAGTGCATACTCGATTGCTTTCTCTTCTCTTCCGGTCCAGCTCTGATCTGAGTATTTCAAAAATTCCTGAACATATTTGTCATAGCTTTTCTGCGCGTAAGGAGCCAGGATCTTATCTACCTCCGGAACGGTAAATCCGCCATACTGCTGGGCTGCTGTACTAAGGACAATATCACCCATAACATCAAAGGCTGTATCCAGAGTCTTCGGCTCGTTATACCACACGTTTCCCATCTCAAATCCGCCTCTGAGCACAGATGCCACATCAAAAAGACAGCAGTTCATGGTATCCAGGCGGGCAGACTGATCATGGATATAAATATAACCATCCTTACATGCCTGGAGCTCATTGCGGTTCATGAAAAACTTACGATAAAGCTCCTTATTCAGTTCATTAAAAATCAGGCTTCTCTTTGTAGCAACCAACGCACTGTCCGTGTTTGCATTGCTCTTGTCACCGATATATCGGATCGCCTGGCTCTTTGTATACACATCATCCATCATATGGATAAAATCCAGCTTATAATTACGGTAATCACGATAGCTTTTTGCCACCGCCGGATTCACTCTTTCCAGAGCGCCTTCCACGATATTATGCATCTCCTGGATCTGAATTTCATTTTTCCCAAGGGAATCCGCATGCTCCTGCGCAAAACGGCAGATAAAATCCTTCTCCTCCTGAGAAAATGTATACAGGATCCTTGCGGCAGATTTATTTACGGCTGCCACGATTTTCTGCGGATTAAATTCTTCCTTTGTCCCATCTTTTTTGATCACATAAATCATACCATTTTTCTCCTATTTCGTCTCGTAAAAAAATGCACGTTTCTTCCATGTGCATCCCTACGATATTCTCCCCATATCTGGTGTTGCAAAACAGAGTATAACACAATATCCTGTAAAAAGAAAGGGGGAATTTAAAAAACTTTTTCCCCCTTGTTTCTTACCTGTCAAGCTCCTGAAAATAAACACTTTTATAAGAATCTCCATTCCCGTCCAGCCTGAGAACGTCTCCCTTTCCTAAAAGCATCTCCAGTGAATCGCCTTCCTTTAATTCAAAAACTTCTGCCTTTTTCTCATCGGCATTTTTGTAAAGCAACTTAACCATGTCATTATTTGTATAGATCCTGTATTCTCCAACAGGAAGCTCTTCTCCAACTTCTATGGAGCCATAACCGGCATTAAGTCCATATTCCATCCTGCCATCTGAATCTGACCAGGAAGAAAATGAATAGCTGTCAGGACTCTGTTCTTCCGGATTTCCGATACTGTACACTGCAGTTCCCTCTGAAGAAATCCCAGAAGAAGAACTGTCAACAGCAGTCTCATTATCTGACCAGAAAGACAGAATACCGTCAATGGAGGGCCCCACCAGCACCAAAACTACGAGCCCCCAGAAAATAATCCTGTTCAAAGCTTTCTTTTTTTTACTTTTTTTCTCCGGACTCCAGGAGCTGTTGCTGCTTCTGCCAAACTCCTTTTTGCTTTTGGCCGCTGCTTTCTGCTTATCCTTAACCTTTTGGTCTGCCGTCCGGGTTATATTTCTCTGCCCCGTCTTCCCTGATGCTTTCCGGGTATTGGCTCCAGACACCTGTCCGGAAGCCTGTTTCATGTCTCCAAGGGGAACCATCCGTTTCAGAAGCTCCTCCCTGGCCTTATCTGTGGCATGCTTATCATGACTTCTCCGATCCTCGTTCAGATGATAGAGAATTTCATCATTTCGATAGGGCATTCCGCAGTCGCGGCATCTTCCATTGACAACAGATCCGTCACATAAAGGACATTTCATATGCTCCGCCCCCCTTTCTTTACTGTTTTTATTGTATCGGATATCCTCAAAACCCGCAAGTTAAAAATTGCATTCCATAATTTTTCCTGCTATAATAAGAGAATCTAAATTCGAGGAGGATTATTATGGAACAATTTAAAATTCCCACCGGGTATCAGTCGGATCTGAATCTCCATGATACCCAGGTAGCGATCAAGACTGTCAAAGACTTTTTCCAGCAAACACTTGCCCAGAAGCTGAATCTTCTCCGTGTGTCCGCTCCTGTATTTGTTGCCCCGTCTTCCGGACTGAACGACAACCTGAACGGTGTGGAACGTCCAGTAAGCTTCGAGATTAAAGGTATGGACGAAAATGCCGAAATTGTCCACTCTCTTGCAAAATGGAAACGCTACGCACTTAAAAAATATGGTTTTTCTCATGGAGAAGGACTGTATACGGATATGATCGCCATCCGAAGAGATGAAGATATCGACAATATTCATTCTGTTTATGTGGATCAGTGGGACTGGGAAAAAATCATCTCCAAAGAAGAACGTACCATGGAGACCCTGATCAATACCGTCCGCTCCATTTACAGCGTTCTGCGCAAAACAGAAAAATACATGGCAGTCCAGTATGATTACATAGAAGAAATCCTTCCAAAAGAAATTGCTTTTGTATCTACACAGGAGCTTGTAGATATGTACCCGGACTGTACGCCAAAGGAAAGAGAATATAAGATCGTCAAAGAAAAAGGCGCTGTTTTCCTTATGCAGGTAGGTAAGACCCTGAATAACGGAGAACGCCATGACGGACGTGCCCCGGATTATGACGACTGGGAACTGAATGGAGATATCCTTGTTTACTACCCTGTACTGGACATTGCTCTGGAGCTTTCCTCCATGGGTATCCGTGTGGACGAAGAGGCTCTGGACGCCCAGCTGACAGAATCCGGCTGTAATGAACGCAGAGAACTGGCATTTCAGAAAGCTATCCTGAACAAAGAACTCCCTTACACCATCGGCGGTGGTATCGGTCAGTCCCGTATATGTATGTTTTTCCTTCGAAAAGCACATATCGGAGAAGTCCATGCTTCTCTCTGGCCTGAAGAAGTACTTGAAAAAGCAGACGCAAACGGAATCCATCTCCTGTAATCTGTTATGTATCCATTCCTGTGAACAGTAACCAAAAACCACCTGCTGCAGGTGGTTTTTTACTGTATTTTTCACCAAATTTTAATAATTCACTTATTGACAGTCCTGTACCTTCATACTATCATATCAATAGAATGCAGCACAAGTTCAGGAAGACAGATTTTCATCTGTTTTCCCACTGACAGGAAAGACAGAGGTACATAAAGTGAATATTTTATTTTTTCTGACACCCAAAAGTGAAGTAGCTTATATATTTGAAGATGATACACTGAGGCAGACTATAGAAAAAATGGAGCACAGGAAATTTTCCTGTATTCCTCTCCTGAGCGTGGACGGCCGTTACACCGGTACCATTTCCGAGGGAGATCTTTTATGGGGACTGAAACGTCTGAATACCATGAATATAAAAGAAATGGAAGATATTTCTATTATGGCCATTCCCAGACGCGCCACCTATAAACCGGTACATGCAGATGCTGATATGGAGGATCTTCTGGACCGCGCTATCAACCAGAATTATGTTCCGGTGGTTGATGACCAGGGATTTTTTATCGGCATCATTACCCGTAAGGAAATCATCAAGTATTGCTATAAAGAACTGAAAAAAGCTTATGCAGACCGGATTCCCCCTGAGAAAGGCAATACAGAAACCCTTTCCGGACACTGACAGATTTTTCTGGCTTTCATAAAATTAAAAACCGCCGCAGCTGATCCGTGAATAAATTCCGTTTCTGCTGCAGCGGTCTTTTTTATCGACAACGCTTTTATAAAACTTTAGATAAAAATTCTTTCAGTCTTGGATTTTTCGGGTTGGCAAAGAACTCCTGCGGAGTATTCTCCTCCTGAATCTTTCCTTCATCAATAAACATAACTCTGGTTGCCACTTCTCTGGCAAATCCCATCTCATGAGTAACCACAACCATGGTCATTCCCGACTTGGCCAATTCCTTCATGATCTCCAAAACCTCTCCTACCATTTCCGGATCAAGCGCTGAGGTCGGTTCATCAAAAAGCATTACATCCGGATTCATAGCCAAGGCTCTGGCTATGGCAATTCTCTGCTTCTGTCCTCCCGACAGCTGACTTGGATAAGCATCCGCCTTATCCGGAAGACCTACACGCTCAAGAAGCTCGTCTGCACGTTTGGAAGCCTCTTCTTTCGTCATCAGTCCCAGCTTTTCCGGCGCCAGCATAATATTTTTCTTAATAGTCAGATGCGGAAACAGATTAAACTGCTGGAACACCATTCCAATTTTCTGACGCATTTTATCTACATCTACAGATTTATCTGTAATATCTGTTCCCTCAAAAAGGATCTGTCCTCCTGTAGGAGTTTCCAGAAGGTTCAGCGAACGGAGAAATGTGGATTTACCACAGCCGGAAGGGCCGATGATGGCAACTACCTCTCCTTTGCAGATCTGAGTGGAAATCCCATTCAGAACCTGCATTCCGTCAAAAGATTTTTTCAATTCCTTTACATCAAGCAATACTTCACCTTTAGCGTTCACTGCTTCTCAGCCTCCTTTCCAGCTTTCCTACCAGATAAGACAGGAACATTACAAGTACCAGATAAATTGCTGCAACTGCCAGAAGAGGCAGCAGAGCTTCATAGGTCTGACTGCGGATGATATCGCCGCCGCGGGTCAGATCCGTAAGACCAATATAACCACTGATAGAAGTTTCCTTCATCAGCACAATAAACTCATTAGCCAGTGCAGGAAGCACATTTTTTAATGCCTGTGGAAGAATGACCAAAAGCAT
The DNA here is from genome assembly GCF_902497045.1 of uncultured Blautia sp. Lineage (NCBI taxonomy): Bacteria > Bacillati > Bacillota > Clostridia > Lachnospirales > Lachnospiraceae > Blautia > uncultured Blautia sp. Next base: position 6,120 of record NZ_CABVDF010000135.1, read on the forward strand.
TGTCTGACGATAATTCAATCCCAGACTTCTGCCGGCTTCGAACTGTCCCTGATCGATAGACATGATACCAGAACGGACAATCTCAGCTACATATGCTGCAGAATTCAGACCAAAGGCAACGATTGCTGTGATCAGCTTTCCCGGATCATGAACCGCGAACACAACGTAATACATGATCAGAAGCTGTACCATTGCCGGTGTTCCTCTGATCACAGTCAGATACACTTTACAGATAGCATTCAGGATTTTCATTTTTCCTGTCCGATCATGAGTCGCACGGATCATAGCAATGATAAATCCTAAAATAATACCGATCAGAACTGCAAAAGCTGTAATGATCAGGGTGGTCTTCAAACCACTGAAAATAAACTCATAACGCTTATCGTCTATGAAATTCAATCGAAATTTCTCAATAAAATCTGTCAAAACATTCACCGCTTTCTCTTTTTTCACATGTTTTCAGTAACTCATAATAAATTCCGGGTTCCCATACCGATCGTTTCGATGCCGGGTACCCGGAATTATTTCTGTTCTATGACAGCTGTAAATCTTTTTTATTATTTGCGGACAATGATTACCTGTTTTGCGGTTGTATAGGTATCTGTAAAGTTCGCGCTCTTCTTACGGTCTTCTGTTACTGTCATGCCTGCTACACCAATATCAGCTTTTCCAGAATCTACTGCATTCATGATTGCATTGAACTCCATATCCTCAACCTTCAGCTCATAGCCAAGCTTGTCGCAGACAGCCTGTGCCATATCTACATCGATTCCTACGATCTTATCACCTTCATAATATTCATATGGAGGGAATGTTGCATTGGTAGCCATAGTCAGGGTTCCATTAGAACGGTCTACATCCTTAGGAGACTCATATGGACATGTTCCTTTTACATCATCATCGCCGATGTAGTTCTCGTTGATCTTATCCAGAGTTCCGTCTTCCTTCAGCTCTTTAAGAGCGCCATTGATCGCTTCTGTCAGTTCATCGTTGCCTTTCTTTACGGCAATCGCATATTCCTCTGTAGCAAAATCTTCTTCCAGAATTTCCAGATCATCATTATTCTCAATAAATTTCTCTGCCGGAAGGCTGTCAATGATAATACAGTCAATCTTTCCCTGCTTCAGAGCCATAACAGTATCATTTGCTTTATTAAAACGCTCGATGGATGTTCCCTCTTCATCTCCTTCATAGTCAGAAGCATAAAGGTCGCCTGTTGTTCCAAGCTGCACACCGATCTTTTTTCCCGGAAGATCGTCCACACCATCAATTCCACTGTCATTGGCAAATACGGTTACTCCGCCGAGCATAGCTGTGGTCATGGCTGCACAAAGTGTAAGCGCTGCAAATTTTTTCATGTTTTTCATATTCTTTTCCTCCTTGAACATTATACCCGCATCGGTATATTTATACATTTTTGTTGCATAAAATTCTTTGAAATTATGTTTCTTATTTTACCATGTTTTTAGGAAAATGCAATAGTTTAC
>NZ_CABVDF010000136.1:0-7560 GCF_902497045.1 uncultured Blautia sp.
TTTTAACTTATTTTGAAATAATTCCCCGTGTATCTGCAATCACATTACGCGGGCACTTCACCGCACAATTTCCGCAGGCAAGACAAAGTTCGTCATTGATCGCTGCCACATTGTCTGTAACTGTAACTGCATCTGCCGGACAGTTTTTTGCACAGATCCCACAGCCGATACAGCTGGCTTCACAGACCTTCCTCGCCACCGCTCCCTTATCCTTATTGGAACATTTCACAAGGAACGGATTATCCGTGAGATGAATGTGAATGATATCCTGGGGACATGCTTTCACACAAAGGCCACAGCCAATACATTTGGGTTCATCTATTTCAGCCACCCCATATGCATTATAAAAAACAGCATCCTTTCTGCAGGCCTCCATGCAGGAGGAACAAGTCATGCAGCCATAGGAACAGCTCTGACAGCGTTCCCCGCCGTTACATGCAACATAGGCCGTCTTTTTTGGAAATCTTGCCATTGATCATTCCCCCTTCTTTTTTCTTTCATATGGTGTATTTACAAGAGGAAGGCTGGTACGGTACTGTCCGTCATATTTATAATATGCTCCTGCAATAGCCGGCGCTGTAGGGATAGAAGTGATCTCGCCGATACCGATCGCTCCCTCCGCTACTTTCAGCCCTTCTTTTTCCACAATGATGCTTTCTACTTCCGGCGCCTGGTTGGCACGGAAAAGACCGAGTGTACCATATTTATTCTGAGGTTTGCAGTCCTTCAGCCCATACTCCTCTGTAAGAGCAAAGCCTGCTGACATTACCACGCCGCCCTCGATCTGTCCTTCCACCGAAAGAGGATTCACCGCCCGTCCTACATCATGGGCTGCAACAATTTTTTCAATCTTTCCATTTTTATCCAGGATACATACCTGAGTTGCATAACCGTAAGCCACATGAGAAACGGGATTTTTTACATCGGATCCCATTGCGTCTGTCTTTGCCAGATATTCTCCCAGATACTCACAACCTTCCAGTTCCTGAAGGCTTTTTTCTTTCAGATCTTCGCGAAGCTTCTCACATGCCCGACGGCACGCTTCACCGGTAACAAGAGTCTGACGGGATCCGGAAGTAGTTCCGGAATCCGGTGCGTTATAGGTATTGGAAGCATCATAATAGATCTGATTCCGTTTCAGTCCAAGCTGTTCTGTTACCATCTGTACCAGTACCGTTCCAAGTCCCTGACCGATGCAGGAGGCTCCGGAATGGATTTCTACTCTTCCGTCATGGACATATAATTTACAGCGTCCCCAATCCGGAAGTCCTACACCCACTCCGGCGTTTTTCATTGCACAGGCAATTCCGGCATAAGGATGGCTTTCGTAAACATCTTTCACTGCTTCCAGCGTTTCTGCAAGCCCTGTAGAATCATCTACCAGCTGACCGTTAGGAAGCTCCTGGCCTGGGCGGATAGCATTGCGGTAACGGATCTCCCATGGAGAAATCCCCACTTTTTCCGCCATTTTTGTCAACAGCATTTCCACGCCGAAGCAAGTCTGTGTCACGCCAAATCCCCGGAAGGCGCCTGCCGGCGGATTGTTTGTATAATATGCCTTTCCATCAATGTCAAAATTCTGGTAATTGTAAGGACCGGAGGCATGTGTACACGCTCTCTGAAGTACCGGGCCTCCAAGAGATGCATATGCTCCCGTATCAGCAATAACTGTGGCTTTTACTCCCCGGATGATTCCGTTTTCATCACAGCCCATAGTAAATTCCATATCCATAGGGTGACGCTTGGGATGAATCAGGATGCTTTCCTCTCTGGTAAGTTTTACCTTCACCGGACGTTTGGTAAGATAAGCAATCATTCCGGCATGATGCTGAACAGTCACATCTTCTTTTCCGCCAAATCCGCCTCCTACCAGTTTATTGCGTACCTTTACTTTTTCCGCAGGAAGTCCCAGAAACGCCATACATTCATGCTGTGTATCGTATACGCCCTGGTCTGTAGAATAAATGATCACACCGTCCTCTCCGTCCGGTTTAGCTACCGCGCATTCCGGCTCCAGAAAGGCATGTTCTGTCCATGGTGTATGGAATTTTTCACTAAGTACATATTTAGATTCTTCAATCGCTTTATCTGCATCCCCACGATGTACATGCCAGTGAGCAAGAAGATTTCCATCCCCATGCACCAGAGGCGCATCTTCCTTCATAGCTTCATAGGGATCACGGACCATGGGAAGTTCTTCATATTCTATCTTGATAAGTTTCTTTGCTTTTTCTACAATTTCCGGAGTCTCTGCCGCCACAAGTGCAATGGCATCTCCCAGATAATGGGTGATCTTGCCAACGGGGATCAGACCATCCCAGTCCTGTTTCAGATGACCTACCTTTACGCTTCCCGGAATGTCTTCTGCAGTAAATACGCCGACCACTCCCGGAAGAGCCTTTGCTTTCTCCGTATCAATAGATTTTACAAGCGCTCTTGGATAAGCGGAACGAAGAGCGCTTCCATAGATCATGCCCTCTTCGTAAACATCGTCCGGATACTGTCCGTAACCCAGAACTTTTTCGCGGACATCCACTCTGGGAACACGGTCTCCCAGTTTCCATGTATATTCTTTTTTCTCAGGAAGCCCTTCTCTTTTGTATTTTGCAGCAAGCAGGATACCGTCAATGATCTTTTTGTATCCTGTACAGCGGCAGATATTATTTCGGATCGCATGAGCTGCCTGAGCACGGGTAGGATCTGGATTCTGGTCGATCAGACCTTTGGCACTAATGACCATACCCGGTATACAGAAGCCGCACTGCACTGCCCCTGCCTCTCCAAAGGCACGGTCATAAATCTCTTTTTCTTCTTCTGAAAATCCTTCTACAGTAAGTATATGTCGGCCTTCCATCATAGAAAGAGAGGGAATACAGGCTTTTTGCGGTTTTCCATCGATCAGCACATGACAGGTTCCGCAGGCGCCTTCGCTGCAGCCGTCTTTTACCGAAGTAAGGTGGAGTCTGTCGCGAAGGAAACGGAGAAGTTTCATATCCTGCTCTTCCTGATATTCTTTTCCATTTACATAAAAACTGAACATAGAATTCCTCCTAACATATATTCAGCATAAGCGCATCCCTGTGCAGAACACAGAGACGCGCTCACTTTTCTTTACTTTCTGATCAGATTATTTATTTGTACAACAGATAGGAATAGTCATTGATCACAGCCAGGATCAGGTCGCGGATTCCTGCCGGAACAGTGTCTGCCGGATCGTCAGCTTTGCAGTCTGTGGTGTTTCCAAGGAATCTTACTCTGCATTCCTTTGTTTCTGCATTCAGTACGGCGAAACCGTCGTTTGTACTGTCATCCATGTCCTCAGCCTTTGCAAACAGTGTAAATTTGTCTTTATAAGGAGCGCTTGCATATGGGCAGAAGGTCTTACAGTTGCCGCATTCATTACACATATAATCTACATGGATCACCTGTGCCATTTCCCTTCCGGGAACCTTAATGGAAATATTTGCTCTGTTTGGACATACATCTACACAGTTCTCGCAGACTTTGCTGCAGGAAAGACATCTCTGACTTTCTTTTTCAGCTTCTTTCTCTTCTTTCAGAATACCTTTCTTTTCGTAGCATTCTGCGTCTGTACCGGTAACTGCTCTGTCAGAAACAACAGAGGTACCCAGAATTGCTTTTGCAACGATCTGTACATCGCGGATCGCCTCAACGATGGTAGCAGCGCCTTTTGCTCCGTCACCTGCCAGATATACGTCTTTCACACTGGTTTCCAGAGTTTCCTGATTCAGTTTTGCTTTTCCTCTTTCATTTACATTGATACCGTTTGCTTCATAGAACTCTGTAGGAACTTTTTCACCAACTGCTACGATCACAGTATCTGCAGGTACCTCAACAATCTCGTCTGTCTCTTTTACACCGGCTCTTCCGGAAGCGTCCACAGCGCCAAGCTCCATCTTCTTGCAGATCAGAGTTCCGTTTTCCAGACTTACCGGAGAAAGGAGTTCTTTAAATTCTACTCCTTCTTCCAGAACCTCCAGAAGCTCATCTTCTGCAGCAGGCATATAGCGTTTGGTCCTTCTGTATACCAGATAAACATGCTCAACGCCTTCGGTGCGTTTGGCTGCTCTTGCAGTATCCATGGCTGTATTACCGCCGCCAATAACAACTACGTTCTTTCCAAGGTCAACCTTACCGTCATTTGCCTTAAAATCTGCCAGGAATTTCAGAGCATTTACTGTTTCCCCTTTTTCCAGTTTCAGTGTGCCAGGTTTGTTTGCACCTGTTGCAAGGATCACCGCATCATATCCTTCTGCTTTGATATCTGCCACAGAAGTTATCTCTGTATTCGTGCGGATCTCCACGCCCATTTTTTCGATAAAGGAAATATCTTTGTCAATAGCTGCTTCCGGAATACGGAATCCCGGGATCACATAACGGATCACACCACCAAGTTTGGCTTCTTTTTCAAAAATTGTAACAGAAGCGCCTGCTCTTGCAAGGAAATAAGCTGCTGCAATACCTGCAGGGCCGCCGCCTACGATGGCAACCTTCTTACCATTTCTCTCTCCTGCATGGATCTCGCCGATCACTTCATCATAACCTTTTTCCGCTGCAAGAAGTTTGGTTCCGCGGATATTTACAGATTCCTCATAGAAGTTTCTGGTACATTTATACATGCAGTTATGAGCGCACAGAGTACCTGTAATAAACGGAAGCGCATTTTTGTCAAGGATCACACGGAGAGCTTCCGCATATTTCTCTTCTCCTGCAAGCGCGATATATTCCGGAATATCCTGATGGATTGGACATCCTCCCTGACATGGAGCAAAATAGCAGTTCAGAAGAGGAACTGTCTCATCGCTCTTTCTGTTTGGAAGAGGTTTGATATTCTTTACATGATGAGGATCTTTTTTTGCATCCTCAGCAAGTTTTTCCAGAGCCTCTACGTCAATTCCTGTCCATGGTTTCACACCGTCTGCCATAACCTTTTCTGCCATCTGGGTGAATCTCTGATATCCTCCGGTCTTGAGAATTGTTGTAGCAACTGTTACTGGCCATACACCGCAGCCTACGATTCTGTCAATGTTATAGAAGTCTGCACCACCGGAATATGCAATACGCAGTTTTCCGTCAAATTCTCTGGAAAGCATTGCAGCCAGAGAAATAGAAAGCGGGAATAGAGATTTTCCGGACATATACATCTCTTCGCTTGGAAGCTCATTTCTGGTCACGTCTACCGGGAAGGTGTTTGTGATCTTAACGCCAAAGGCAAGGTTCAGCTCATCTGCCAGAGCCTGAAGACGTTTGAACATCGGAATGGCATCTTTATACTGAAGGTCATCCTTAAAGTGGAAATCACCAAACATCATGTAATCGTAGCCCATGTCATCCATGGTCTTTCTTGCAAATTCATATCCCAGAAGGGTAGGATTGCATTTAATAAAGGTGTTCAGGTGCTTTTCTTTAAACAGATGATTTGCAATACTCTCGATCTCATTTGGAGGACATCCATGAAGTGTAGAGATTGTAGCAGAATTACAGATTTCTGAAGGAATTGCTTCAATATCTTCTTTTGTCACCTTTTCAAATTTATCTGCATTATCAAGAAGCCACTGTCTGCATTCTTTGAATATATCTGTATCCTTTGCATCTTTCATGCTGTCGATAAAGGTATCGATCTTTTTCTCCTTGATGCCTGCAAGGTCATAACCTACAGAAATGTTAAATTGAAATCCGTCTGTTCCTCCAAGGCCGAATTCCTTTGCCATTACATGAAGGATGAACCATGCCTTAATATACTCTCCCATAGCCTGCGGAACATAAAGTTCTGTAGACCACTCACAGTTATAACATTCGTCTTCTGCAAGGATACATGGTCTGCTGATACATGCAGCCAGTTCGTCTCCGTCCATTTTCTGAACAGTCTTCAGTTCAAAGAATCTTGCTCCTGCGTAATAGGAAGCAACAATATTCTGTGCAAGCTGGGTGTTCGGGCCTGCCGCAGGTCCAATAGGCGTTTCCAGATTTCTTCCGAAAATCTCCATAGCCTTGGCAGTATCTGCCTGATATGCTCTGTGTACGCCAAATACAGTATTTTTTTCTTTATGCTCAGTTAAAACCCAGTCCATTAACTGTCCAAAGGACATACAGGTCATTTTTTCACTCATTGTTTTTACCTCCCAGATGATAGTTCTATATTTATTTACCAGTGTTAATGTCGTCAGCAAGCTCTTTTGCAGCCTGACGGCAATCCGCCATCATCTTCGCCTCGTCACAGACAAGAACTTCACGGTCTTTCATCAGAACCTTTCCGTTACATACGGTAGTCTGCACCATTGCTCCTGTAGTACCGAAAAGAAGATGTCCGTTTACATTATCCGCACGCATCGGTGTCAAAGGATCATAGTCAACAACGATCACATCTGCTGCCGCACCGTTTTTCAGAACGCCCAGTTCTTTTTTAAAGTAGCGGTTTGCAATCTTTGCATTTCCTTCAAACAGCATCTGCGGAACCTCTCCCCATGCAGCGTTCGGATCGCAGAGATGATGTTTATGCAGAATGTTTGCCACCTTCCAGGATTCTGTCATATCATGAGTGTAGCCGTCTGTACCAAGACCGGTAAGAACCCCCTTGTGAACCAGTGCCATGGTTGGAGGACATCCGCAGGCATTACCCATATTAGATTCCGGATTATGTACCACCATGGTATCTGTATCTTTGATAAGATCCATTTCATGCTCATTGATATAGATACAGTGACCCAGAAGAGTTTTTGGTCCAAGGATATTCCAATCATAAAGGCGGTCCACAATCCGTTTGCTGTGCTCTTTCAGGCACTGATGAAGATCATAGATTCCTTCTGCCACATGAATATGATAACCAACACCTTCCGGTTTCAGCTCATTGCACAGAGCCATGGTTTCATCAGAAATGGTAAAGGATGCATGCATACCCATCATTCCTGCAATCATATCGCTGTCATCTGCAAGAGCATGTTTGATAAAGTTTACGTTTTCCATTACAGATTCTCTGGATTTCTCCATACCGTCACGGTCTGAGATCTCATAGCAGAGACAGGTACGAATTCCCAGATCCTTTGCAGCCTCCTCAATTGCAAACAGGGAACCTGTGATATGTCCGAAGCTTGCATGATGGTCAAATACAGTTGTCACACCGTTTTTAATAGAATCAATGTATGTGGCATATGCAGACAATTTTGTCTGTTCCAGTGTCAGATGACGGTCGATGGTCCACCATTGTCCATCAAGTATATCCAGAAATCCCTGTGGGTTGTATCCTTTAATGCTCAGACCTCTGGCAAAAGCACTGTAAATATGCTCATGAGCGTTAATATACGCCGGCATGATCACTCCGCCCTTCGCATCAATAAATTCCGCATCCGGATAAGCAGCCTTTACAGTCTCCAGTTCTCCCACCATGACAATTGTATTTCCATCCATAGCAACTGCACCATTTTCAATAAAAGGATTGGATGCATCTCTTGTAATCATTCTGCCATTACCAATAATAAGCATAATATAACCCTCCTTAACTTGTATAATTCTTCTAACTACTTTCTGTTATCATTCAGTTCT
>NZ_CABVDF010000137.1:0-7554 GCF_902497045.1 uncultured Blautia sp.
ATATAATAGAAAAGAGAAATTTTACCCGAGGTGAACTTATGAACGTACATCAAACTGATTTTTCCAAAGGAAATGTATATCGAAATATTTTAGAAGTTGCTGTTCCCATGACACTGGCTCAGCTTCTGAACCTCCTTTATAATATTGTAGACCGAATCTATATCGGGCGAATACCACACGTGGGTACAACAGCCCTGACCGGTGTGGGGATCTGTTTTCCTGTGATCACACTGATCACCGCTTTCACTTATCTTTTCGGAAATGGCGGAAGTCCTCTATGCTCCATGGAACGGGGACGGGGAAACAAAAAAGAGGCTGAATGCCTTATGGGAAATACCTTTTCCATGCTGATCCTGACAGGAGCGATTCTTATGCTTCTCGGATACCTGTTTTACCGTCCGGTTCTCTATGCCTTTGGCGCCAGTGACATTACCTATCCCTATGCCCGGGACTATATACAGATTTATCTTCTTGGAACTCTTTTTGTAATGATCACTCTGGGAATGAACCCCTTTATTAACAGCCAGGGCTTCGGAAACATGGGGATGCTGACCATTCTGATCGGAGCGGTTCTGAATATTATTCTGGATCCTCTGTTTATTTTTGTGTTTCACATGGGTGTGAAGGGAGCCGCCACGGCAACCGTTCTTTCTCAGATGTGTTCTGCTCTGTGGGTTCTGAAATTTCTTACCGGAAAGAGAGCTGTCCTTCACTTAAAAAAAGACGCTATGCGATTAAAATGGGCGCGTGTTAGAAATATCATGTCTCTGGGGATTTCCGGATTCATGATGGCTTTCACCAACAGTCTGGTACAGATTTTCTGCAATGCCACCCTGCAGACCTGGGGAGGAGATCTTTATGTGGGAATCATGACCGTGTTGAATTCTATCCGGGAGATCACCACAACTCCTGTTAACGGCCTTACAAGCGGAGCTTCCCCTGTCATGAGTTTTAACTACGGCGAGAAGGCTTATCAGAGGGTAAAAAAGGCCATTGGTTTTGTTACAGGGCTCTGCGTAACCTATACTCTGGCCATATGGGGAATCCTGAAGTTATTTCCGGAATTTTTTATCCGGATCTTTAACAACCAGCCGGAGCTTATCGCCAAAGGCGTTCCGGCTCTTCACATCTACTTTTTCGGATTTTGCTTTATGGCTTTGCAGTTTGCCGGCCAAAGTGTATTCGTAGCTCTGGGAAAGGCCCGGTACGCCACCTTTTTCTCTATTTTCCGTAAAGTGATCATTGTGGTTCCCCTTACCGTACTTCTTCCTAATGTTGGAAATTTAGGCGTAGACGGTGTATTCTGGGCAGAGCCTGTCTCTAACCTCATCGGCGGCTGCGCCTGCTTCCTGACCATGCTGCTGACAATTCTTCCGGAACTGAATAAAACTGCTAAAACGAAGTAATCCAGACGGTTTCAGACACCGACTTAATCCTGACAAAAAAGAAGAGCCTACAGAGGCAGGTCCACATCTGTAAGCTCTTTTTCATTTTCAATTTCATATAAGACCACATCCTCCGGATGGGCTTTCAGCACTCTTTTTCCCCCTTTGTCCCCGGTAAGCTCCATCAGTCTGTCATAATACTTCCTGCTGAAAATACAGGGATTTCCCGGTTCGCCATTTTTTGCCACTGCTGCCATGCCTTTGCTGCTGCCCAGAAATCTGCGGATCAGTCCCTCCAGAGTTTCCACCCTTAACCAGGGCTGATCTGCCACCATAAAAAGGCAGGCATCCGCTTCCGGAAAAAGTCCAAGTTTCATGGAAGAAGAAATCCCCTCCTCCGGATGAGGATTTAATACAGTTTTTATACCAACTTTCTCTGCTTCAGCCATGATCTCCGGATACTGAGTAACCACTGCAACCGAAAGAATCTGCTCTTTCATTTTGTTCTGTACCAGAAGTGTCTTATGAAAAGCTCTTTGATACATAGGAATTCCTTCAACAGGATACATAAGCTTATTTTCTTCTCCAAATCTCCGGCTGTTTCCTGCAGCAAGGATCACGATTGCAAGCTTGTACGCCCTTTTGTGTTTCAGGCTTCCGGCAGCTGCATAAATTTTTTCTTTTTTCAGCTTTTCTATGATCCGGTCTGCTGCTTTTGGATCCTCCGGAACATCCGTCTTATTCAAAAACACTCTGTATTCCCGGTTTCCCACATTTTTACGAAGTCCTGAGGAGGAGCCTGCAATTTTTGCCACATCCTCTTCTGTCACCTTTTCCCGGATATCCTTTCCAAGAAACTCTGACGTTAATTCCGGTCTGTGACAGGTATCCAGAATTCTTTTTCCCAGACAGTCCAAACCTGTTACTCCAACAACCAGATCTGTCATTTCCGGTATCACCGGTTCCCAGTCTGCAGGAACCTTTAAAGGAAGGCGTTTTGCGCCGTCTGCTTCAATCAGAAGAATATCACACTCTTTTTGAAGAATCTGAAGTCTTTCCGTCGGAAGTCCCTGTATCTTACAGACAGAAGTTTCCTCTCTTCCGGTTCTGATATAGGAAGCATCGCCGCCTGCACCGAAACTTCTCTGACTTCTTCCATTTTTTCGTTCTTCAGGGATTCCTGCTACCGTATATCCGGTTCCCCTGAGATCTTCTCTCACCTTCTCCAGCTCTCCGTTTTCGGAAAAGGGTCGTTCCGGCTCATACTTCATATGAGTTGTAGTGGTAACAATCACCTTTTTCCCAAGTGAGACCAGCTCCTCTGTCAGCCGGAAAATCAGGCTTGTCTTGCCTCCTCCTCCCACAACAGAGATCACTTTGTTATTTTGGGGATCAATATCCAGAAGCTCCAGAATACTCATCTCTGCCTCCATCCATCAGCTGTAACTTATGGAAGAATTCCCTCTGATAAAAGGATTTCCACCACGCTTCCTGCAATGCATCTCGCCTTGTCCGAAATGGTATTGCAGTTTTTTTTCTGTTCTTTTCTGGGGTCGATATCCGCAATCTTCATTCCCTGGAATACTTCATAGCCTTCCCGGATAATGCCGCGCAGCACCCCGGTCAGAGATGCAGTTACCGGAATTTCATGACCTTCTTCTGTCCGGATCACAGCAATCTCCTGACCCTTCTCTACCAGATCACTGATTTTTGCCTTATTATGGATCACTCCGGCTGCCGGAGAATGGATCACTCGCTCTTTTCCATAACCGCCGATCTCACCTGGAATCCCGGTATTAGGAATGGCCCAGCCTTCCTCGATGATCCTGCCAAGATCATGTCCTCTTTTTGTCTCGATCACATAATCGGCGTCTGCCCCGGCCAGAAATCCCGGTCCGAGGGCAATGGTCAAAGGCGCCATTTCCCGGCTGGTACCCATATTTTTTTTGGCCAGAATCCCGTCGATCACTGCATCCGGCTTTAAAGTACGGATCGCAGTTCCTTCTTCGTCCACCAGAAGAGGGATTTCTCCCAGCTTCCAGATCTCTTCACACTGATCCACATGATGGATACGATGGCTCAGGACTCCCTCCACAAACGCTTCTCCGTCATAAACGGCTTCACAGAAAGATACCTCTCTGCGGATGGCGCTTGGTTTTCTGCTTTCTAATATAAGAACCCGGTAGCCGCAGCGGAAAAGCCGGTGGATCACTCCACTGGCAAGATCCCCTCCGCCCCGGACAACCAGTATACTGTTCTGCGGCATAGCTTAAGCTCCTTCATTTTCCGCCGCATTTTCTTTCATAACTTTCTCTACGGCATTTACGATATTCTGATATCCCGTACAGCGGCACAGATTACCTGACATATGTTTTTTGATTGCCTCTCTTGTAAGGACTTCTCCTCTTTCCAGAAGTACGGTGGCTGACATTACAAACCCCGGAGTGCAGAAGCCGCACTGGATAGCGCCCTCCTCAATAAAGGCCTCCTGAATACGTGTCAGATCTCCATTTTTCTCAAGCCCTTCCAAGGTACGGATATTTTTTCCCTCTGCCCATACAGCCAGATAAATACAGGAATCTACGGTTTCGCCGTCAATGATGACTGTACATGCTCCACATTCTCCAACCTCACAGCCTTTTTTGACGGAAGTAAGTCCCAGACGGTTTCTCAGCATATCAAGAAGAGATTCTCTTGGATCTACATACTCCGCCACTTCTTTTCCGTTTACAATACATGTTACCAGAACTTTATCCCTGATCATTTCCTGTCACCTCCTGCAAGTTCTACGGTACGGATCAGCGCCCTTTTCGCAATCTCTCCGCCAATCTGAAGACGGAATTCTCTGGAGGCTCTCCAGGAATCTCTGGGACTGATTTCCTGACGGACGCTTTCTTCTATTGTCTGATACAGTTCTTCACTGACAGACATACCCTTTAACGCAGCTTCTGTTTTTTCACATCGGAAGGGTACCGGAGCTGCTACGCCAAAGGTAATGCGTACATCTTCCAGGACATTTTTTTCTGTATCCACCCTGCTTACTACAGAACAGCTGAGGGTAGCGATATCCATAGCTTTACGCATAGAATACTTAATGTAATGACCATGATATCCCTGATATTCTTTCGCCGGAATAATCACATGTGTGAGAATCTCACCCCGTTTCAGATCCACACGACCCGGTCCCAGATAAAACTCTTTTACCGGAACCGTTCTTCCGCCGTTTCCATCTTCGATACAAAGAAGGGCATTCAGAGAAAATACTGTAGGCGCGCTGTCTGCGCTGACTGCACCATTGCAGATATTTCCTCCAATAGTACCGATATTGCGGATCTGAGGACCTCCAACCTGGTCTACTGCTTCTCCAAGAACCGGAATACACTCCTGTATAATGGGATCGTTTGTAATATGGGAAAAGGTCGTTCCCGCTCCAATATAAATATCTCCGTTATCTTTTTTGCTTACACCCTGTATTTCTTTAATATCACGGATACAGACAAGAGAAGTTCCCGCCATTTTTCCTTCCCGGATCTTAATCAGAACATCGCTTCCCCCAGAAATGATCCGGGTATCCGGATGCTCCTTCAGAAGAGCCGCCGCCTCGCCAACGGATTTTGCATTATAATAATTTTCAATATCATACATAAAACAGTTCCCCCTTTCAGATCAGTCCGGCTTTTTTGAATCCATCGATCAGTTTCTGAGGTGTGAGAGGATTCTCATTAAACGCCACGCCTGTTGCATGAAGAACTGCATTTCGGATGGCAGGTGCTCCCGGAATCGCAGGCGGTTCTCCAAGAGCCTTATTTCCATATGGTCCCTCAGGATCTTCAAGCTCCACAAAGTCTGCTTTGATGTCCGGTGTGTCCAGAGCTGTCATAAGTTTATAATCAAGAAGATTTCCGTTTAACATTCTTCCTGTTTTTTCATCCAGTACGATCTGCTCGCTGACTCCATATCCCATACCCATGGACATGCCTCCATGCACCTGCATTTCTGCCAGCTGGGGATTCAGAAGCTTTCCACTGTCATGGACATTAATGATATGGAGGATCTTAATAGTTCCCAGTTTCATATCCACTTCCACCTCTGCGAAACAGCAGCCGGAAGCAAGTGTATTTTTCTTTACCTGAGTAGAAACCTCTGCGGTAAGCACCGAGGAATTGGAAAGGCTGTAGTATGCCTCCTGGGCAACTGCCTCCAGAGAGATCGCCGCCTCGTCCCCTGCATAGATCCAGCCGTGATCCATAGACAGTTCTCTGGTCTCCTCCTCCGGAAGAAGTGTCTTTGCATAGGCAAGGATCTTATCATAAAGCTGTTCTGCGCACTGTTTTACTGCAGTTCCGGTAACAAAGGACTGTCTGGATGCATAGGCTCCTGTGTCGAACGGCGTTACATCTGTATCCTGCACGGTTACAATATGGATATTCTCCACATCCATATGAAGCGTTTCGGCAGCCATCTGAGAAAATACCGTATCTGCTCCCTGGCCGATTTCTGTAGCGCCGATCTGCATCTGTACGCTTCCATCCTGATTCATGGACAGACGGCAGCCTGCAATCTCCAGAGAAATCGGCCATACTCCTGTCTTGTAAGAAAAGACAGCGACACCCACGCCTCTTCGGATATGTCCGGTCTGATCTGCATATTCTTTTCTTTTCTCATCCCAGTGTATATATTGGGCGCCCTTTTCCAGACATTCAAAAATACCATTTGTGTTTGCAGCAATGGGCTTCAGGTATGCATCTTCATAATATCCATGGATCAGGTTTTTCTTTCGGAATTCCAGCGGATCCATATGGATCTCTTTTGCTATATCATCCATAAAGCACTCGATGGCAAAAGCAGCCTGTGGAATTCCATAAGCACGCATAGCGCCTGCTGTGGGGCTGTTGGTATAAATGGTATAGGCTTCCCCTCTTATATTCGGACAGGCGTACTGCAGTCTCCATGCAGTCAGTCCATTTGCAGCAATGGCATGTCCATGAGATGCATAGGCTCCCTGATTAGAGTATGCATTCATCTCTTTTGCAAGAAGACGTCCTTCCTTATCAACTCCTGCAGTCAGGTCGTATTCAATGGAATGACGAGTTCTGGTATTTCGGAAGGTTTCTTCTCTGGAAATATCCAGTTTCACCGGACGGCCACCCACCTGCATCGTCAAAAAAGCATTCAGCGGCTCATACAGCACATCCTGCTTATTTCCGAAACCTCCGCCGATATAAGGTTTTATCACTCTTACCTTGCCCCAGGGAATACCCAGAGCCTGACCGATCACGCGCCTTACAATATGGGGAATCTGAGTGGAAGTAACTACCACAACCCTTCCCTTTTCCATATAAGCAAAGGAAATCGGATTTTCAATATGACAGTGCTGTACAATCGGAGTCTTATAGCTCCTTTTTATAACGGTTTCCGATTCTTCCAGACCCTTATCCACATCTCCGATAAAAAAGTTTGACCGCGCCAGTACGTTGTCTTTTTTATCAAAGTGAATGGGCGGATTGCTTCCATACATGGATTTCCGCGGATGGATCTCTACCGGATATTCTTCGTATTCCACCCTGATCAGCTTCAGCGCACGGGATGCGGTCACTTCATCCTCTGCCACTACTGCTGCGATATCGTCTCCGTAATAGCGGATACGTCCGGTAAGAATATTTCTGTCTGCTATGTCCTGATGAGCCGGTTCTACAGACCACGGATGTCCCGGTGTCGGATAGCAGTGATCCGGTACGTCTTTAAAGGTGACTACCTTTACCACTCCCGGAAGTGCTTCCGCCTCACTGGTATCAATGGATGTAACAATCCCATTTCCGATTGTAGAATGGAGAATCTTGGCAACTAAACATCTGTCTAATATCAAATCGTCTGTAAACTTCGCCCTTCCTGTAACTTTCTCATAAGCATCTACTCTTGGAATACTCTTTCCAACCATCTCTTCACCTTCTTTTCTTTTTTGTACATAAATTCTGACGGACTGTCCAAATACCTTTTATCTCCGTTCGGATATAGAAAAAGCCGGACTACATCCCAGGAGTGTGTGTTCCCCTCAGGACGATCGTCCGGCTCCGAACCATGCTACTTTCTTATAATACGTCTCCTGAGTTTGTTCATAACTTCAGGAACATTTGACTTTTATTCATTTTACCATATTATAAGTTTTTTT
>NZ_CABVDF010000138.1:0-7443 GCF_902497045.1 uncultured Blautia sp.
AGTGCAGCATAACAGTTATGAAAAAGAATTAAAAAACAGACTGAAAAGCTATATCAGGAACGGGGAAGCGGACAGATATACAGACCCGGCAATTTCTTTTGGCAATTTCGGACAGATTATAGAATATATTAAGACGCAGCATGAGACATATCTGAAAAAAGAAAGAAATATCACAGATGATATCAGATATATCTTAAATGTGTGCGGACAGGTATTTCAGGGAGTATGTCAGCTTTGTACGGGCTTGATTCTGACACAGATGCCAGCCTTTTAAATTTATGTAAGTATGAAAAAAATATGAATTTTATGCTAAAACCGCCGGGGTGTAAACTCCGGCGGTTGATTTTGGAAAAACTGTGTGCTAAAATGAAAAAGGTTATATGTAAGCATTTAGCATCTAGGAAGGCATACCTTTATGTAGGGGAATAAAGATATGTTCTTAGAAGGGAGTTATTCTACCAGAATGAAGAACAAATATCTTACAAAATATTTATGTATTACTTTGATATCAGCTACGGTTTTATCAACACCGGTATCTGTAACGGCAGACGGTGCTGAGGGAACCGCACTTTTGGATATTGGAGATGGAAGTTCACAGGAACCGGCAGAGCCTGAGCCAACTGCTGTGCCATTGCCGACAGTGGCACCTGCGCCTACGGAGGCGCCGGTACCGACAACGGCACCTGTTCCTACGGAGGCGCCGGTTCCTACAACGGCTCCTGAGCCCACAGGGACACCGGAACCGACTGTTGCGCCTGTTCCTACGGAAGCGCCGGTTCCTACAACGACTCCTGAGCCCACAGGGACACCGGAACCAACTGTAACACCAGGACCGACTGTAACACCGGGACCTACAGGGACTCCAACACCGACTCCTGGTGATCAGACGGTGGAAAAATTGATTTATGAGATTGAACAGCTGTCAAAAGAAAAAATCACATTAAAACATCAGCCAAAGGTAGAAGCATTGCGTAAGGCATATGATAAGCTTACAGAAGAGCAGAAAAAGCTTGTGACAAATTATAAAAAGCTAGAGCAGATGGAAAAACAGATAGCTGAACTTAAGGAAGAAGAAAATAATAATACCGACGGCGAACAGACGGATATTTCTGACGGAACAGAAACAGGAAGGGAAGGAACACCGGTATATTACAGCAGTATGGTGGCCAATCTTCATGCAGGCCGTGAATTTTATCTGGATAGTTTGAAAAATAATTATCAGCTTTCTTTTTCCGAAGATTTTTCTTCTGTAATGGATGAGATAGAAAAAGAGTACAAAGAAAAAAATAAACTTACGGACTCCAGTGATTCACGAAGCAATAAACTGACTTCTTCCTCAGACTCACTTCTTGTAAGAAACTGGCAGGATATTCTTGCTGTTTATGTATATGAAAAAAGTCAGGAAGGCGTGACGGAATTCCAACTTGACAGCAGTGCCAAGAATGATCTTGCAGAAATTTTTGCCGAACTGAATCCGCTTATAAGAGATGAAAAACAGCCGTCACATGTTTCTTATGGAAATTATCATATCAATCATTACATAAAAGAAAATAAGATCAAACAGGAAGACAGAGCAATCCTGAAAAAATATGTAGAGACAGACTGTAAACTTTTGTGTGCTGTTGTTACGGACGCAAAAGGATTTGTGCGCCAGAGTGTAGGAGAAAATGTGTCGGAGGAGAGAGTGAACGTTATTACGGCAGCTTATTCTCTTGTGGGAGAGGTCGGTTATTTCTGGGGCGGCAAATCAACAGTGATCGGTAAAGATTCCAGCTGGGGAAATGCGGAAAAAGTATCTGCAGAGGGCAGCCCGAGCACAGGAACAGTAAGGGCTTACGGACTGGACTGCAGCGGCTTTGTTACCTGGGCAGTGATCAATGGCTATCTGGATCAGAATATGCAGGAAACGATTGGTGACGGAACATCTGCTCAATGGCTGAATGCCAATGTGGTAAGTGAGCAGGATGCGCAGCCGGGAGACCTGGTATTTCAAAGCGGACCGGAGGCAGGAAGCAATAATCATGTAGGTATTATCTGCGGTCAGACGGATGCAGGAGACTGGATCGCAGTTCACTGTTCTTCCAGCAAAAATGGTGTAACAGTGGGAGAAGCATACGGTGCAAGTTTCCGGTATATCCGACAGCCGGATTTTTATCCTACAGAAGAAGAACTGGCACAGATGCTCAGTGATGGATCCTCAGCAGATAATGCAGAAGTTCCGGACGGCTTTACGCCAACTGAGGAAACAGATACAGAATTTACTTCCGGAAGCACTCAGGAGGATACAGCTGATACGGAATCAGAAGAAATCTTTGTTTCCGGTGACGGAGATGACGACGTTATCGTTACTTTTGAGGATACTGCAGATAACAGTAATGCTGCCCTTTCTGACGGCAGCGGGAACAATGGGAATGTTGAAGTGACAGATACTTTGCAGGCAATCCTTGACCAGAATGTTTCTGTCTATGGAACTTCGGAAATTCTTCCGGGAAAACCGGAAACGGATGATATTGAGATTGTGTTCAGTGACTGATCGCAGATATCTATAGAGATAAAAAATATGCCCATGCGGATTGGAATACGGCCGCATGGGCATGATTTTTCAAAAAGGAGAATCAGATGAAGAGAAAGCGATTTCCGGGCAAAGGATTCTTGATTCTTGTTTTGCTCCTGGCAGTTTTATGCTTTGCATCTTATTGTGTATATAGGGATAAATGGATTGGAGAAGATGAGAATTCGGTACTGAATTTTGCAGAAACATTGTTAAATCCGGAACCGGAAGAAGTGCAGAAGCTTAGAAAACAGAACGTTTCACAGACGGATGAGGGACATCAGGAATACTATTTTTCTCTTTTGTCGGACGAAGAGAAAAGAGTGTACAGAGAAATGCTTCAGGGGATTCGGCAGCGGAAAGAAGAATTTTATCTGACCACAGCAGATGAAGCTCTGGTTGATAAAGTCTACCATGGAATACTGAAAGATCACCCGGAACTGTTTTGGATTCATAATCGTCAGCCTGTTTATCGGACTTCATATCCGGGAAAAGATTACTGCAGTTTTTCACCAGGTTATACATATACTGAACAGGAGATGCAGGAAATCCAGCATTCAATGGAGACTGCGTTTCAGGAAATCTGTGTACAAACTGCAGATATGACAGATGATTATGAGAAAATCAAAGAAGTATATACGTATCTGATCGATACTGTAGATTATGTCTCTACAGAGGATGATCAGAATATTGCAGGAGTGTTCTGGAAAAAACAGGCGGTCTGTGCCGGATATGCAAGGGCCGTTCAGTATATTTTGGAGAGATTTGGCATTCCTTGTATCTATGTGGAGGGAGATACGGCCGGAAGTACAGAGGGGCATGCGTGGAATATTGTGCGTCTTGATGGAAAATATTATTACGTAGATGCCACTAACGGAGATCAGCCGGAGTTTTTGGAGGGAGACGCGGTGGAACTGCTGGAACATAAGACCACCATGTATGATTATTTATGTCCTTTTCCAGAAGAATATGAGCGCATATATACTGCATCATCGGAATTTCCTGTGCCGGAGTGCACGGCAACTGATAAAAATTTTTATGTTTTAAATCAGGGATGCTTTGAGAATTATGACAGACAGGATCTATATGAATATTGTCAGATGCGTCTGGATAATGGTGCGGCAGTGGTTCGGTTTAAATTCAGCAGTCAGGATGCGTATAATGAAGCTTACAGGGAATGGATCCAGGAAAGTTATATTAATCATATAGCTGAATATTATCTTCAAATGTACGGGATGAATTCAGTGGAATATCATTATGGCCTTCTTGAAAATATGAAGACCATGTATTTTATGTTTTGATTTTGTGTGATGGAGGAAAAGAGTATGAATGCTATTCTGGATATCTTGCTTCGAGGTATGGATATTATAGAAAGACTTCGAACATCATCTGCTTTAACAGATATTCAGATGATTATATTTGGAGTTTTGCTGGTATTTGGTGTGATAAACTGTATTTTGGGGTACCGTCTGCTGCGGTTTTGGATGATGCTGTTTGGGTTTGTGATAGGAGCAGGCCTGGGATATGGTGCCTCGTTTTTAATGGGAATATGGGACACGGCCATGCAGCTGGCAGTGGCAGCAGGAGTAGGAGCGGTTCTGGCGATCATTGTATTTATAAGTTATAAAGCCGGCATTTTTGTAATGGGTGCAGGCCTTGGACTTGGCATTGCTGTTTATGTGCTGCATCCAACTACTTCGCTGATGTTTTTTGTGTGCCTGCTTGCAGGAGTAGGGATTGGAAGTCTTGCAATAAAGTGGGCAAGGGAAGTGATCATTACCGGAACGAGTCTTCTGGGAGGAGCTATGGCAGGAATGGCTCTGGCAAAGTTGGGGGGACTTGCGGAATTTCCTTATGGGGTTGGTCTTAGTGCAGCATTTGCGGCATTGGGAATGCTGATCCAGTTTGCTACGAATAAGAAGAAATACATAGATGAGTATGAAGAAGAGGAAGAATATGCGAAGCCTGTAAAGAAAAAGGTGAAGAAGTCCGTGGAAAAAGAACAGGAAGACGACTATGTTTACAGAGAGCCTTTGAGAAAAATGGAATCTCGTCCCAGAGGAAATTCTTCCCGAAGAGAAAGACCTGTGGATATTCAGGTTGGTGAGGAGCGAACGAAACGCGGAGAATATTACGGGCTTGACTCAGATAAAACGATTGTTTATCGGCCGCGTAAAAAATCAGAACCAGAATTTGATCTTCCGTTGGATTCTTATGCATATGATGACTCTTACGGAAGAAGACCCTATCCAAAAAATTCTTCTAAGAAAAAAACATATACCGTCAGGGTGGAAAATCCGGATTTTTCAGGAAGGGAAGAACGGAGAGGAAGCCGGTACGATCATTCTTCCGTCAGTCATCAGAAAAACTCTTTTTATGCAGATCTGTATGATGAAGATTTTAGCGACAATGAGGAGTTTTATGATGATGCAGATTTATATGACGAACTGGATCTGATTGACGAAGATGAACTGGATGAAGAGATTTTAAGAGAAATGATGGAAGAAGAAGACAGGGAAAGTATTCTCCCATGGAAAAAGTATGGAGAGAAAAAATCCCGGAAAGAAGGACGCAATGGCAAAAGAGGCTAAAACAAATGCTATGAGGATGCTGGATCGAAAGAAGGTGTCCTATGAGGCTTTTCCTTATGAGTGTGACGAGTTTATTGATGGATGTCACAGTGCAGATCTTATTGGTGCACCTTATGAACAGTCTTTTAAGACCCTTGTAATGGAGGGAAAAAGCGGTGCCTATTATGTGTTTGTGGTACCTATTGAAAAAGAAGTGGACAGAAAAGCTGCTGCAAGAGCTGTAGGAGAGAAAGCGGTAGATATGATCCATGTAAAAGATATCCTGAAGATTACGGGATACGTAAGAGGGGGCTGCAGTCCTTTGGGAATGAAAAAACAGTATCCGGTGATCTTTGATTCTTCGGCAGAGCAGTTTCAGGAAATATATGTCAGCGGAGGAAGAATTGGTCTGACTCTGAAAGTGCCTATGGAAAAATTACTTGAAGTTACAAACGGAAAAACAGCAGACATCACAGTATAAGTGGTGGCTGCTGTTTTTTTGGAATTCAGTAGAGATCAGTTCGTCTGCCCTGAATATCAGTTGTCGTTTGCGTCATCTTCATTCATAGTATAGACGTGACGTTTCTTGGCCATTTCATCACTTGCCAGATATTCGTCATAGGTAGTGATCTTATCGATCAGCTTGCCGTCAGGAAGGATTTCCATGATACGGTTAGCTGTGGTCTGTACAAACTGGTGATCGTGGGAAGTAAAAAGAATAACTCCCGGGAATTTGATCAAACCGTTGTTTAAGGCTGTGATTGATTCCATGTCAAGATGGTTGGTAGGTTCGTCAAGGAGAAGAATGTTGGCGCCGGAGATCATCATCTTGGAGAGGAGACAACGGACTTTTTCTCCACCTGAAAGAACTCTGACACGTTTTACACCGTCTTCTCCGGGGAAGAGCATACGTCCAAGGAAACCGCGGACATAAGTAGCATCTTTGATCTCGGAATATTGTGTCAGCCAGTCTGTAATCGTTAAATCATTGTCAAACTCGGCTGTATTGTCCTTTGGAAAATATGCCTGAGAAGTTGTCACACCCCATTTATAATTTCCTTCGTCCGGCTCCATTTCGCCCATAAGGATTTTGAAGAAGGTGGTGATAGCCTGTTCGTTTGCTCCTACAAAGGCAACTTTATCATCATGTCCAAGGGTAAAGGAGATATTGTCCAGGACTTTTACGCCGTCAATGGTTTTTGAAAGATTTTCTACCATAAGTACTTCGTTTCCGATCTCACGGTTGGGACGGAAGTCGATATATGGATATTTACGGCTGGAAGGACGCATTTCATCCAACTGAATTTTTTCAAGTGCACGTTTACGGGATGTTGCCTGTTTGGATTTGGAGGCGTTGGCACTGAAACGGGAGATGAATTCCTGAAGCTCTTTGATCTTTTCTTCCTTTTTCTTGTTTGCTTCTTTCATCTGTTTGATCAGAAGCTGACTGGATTCAAACCAGAAATCATAGTTTCCGGCATAAAGCTGGATCTTTCCATAGTCAATGTCGGCAGTATGGGTGCAGACTTTGTTAAGGAAATATCGGTCATGGGATACTACAATGATAGTATTTTCAAAATTGATCAGGAATTCTTCCAGCCATTCGATAGCCGGGAGATCCAAATGGTTGGTAGGTTCGTCAAGGAGAAGGATATCAGGATTTCCAAAAAGAGCCTGTGCAAGAAGAACTTTTACCTTCTGGCTTCCGGTAAGCTCTGACATTAAAGTGTAGTGAAGTTCCGTTTCAATGCCAAGACCGTTAAGAAGGGTTGCGGCATCGGATTCTGCTTCCCATCCGTTCATTTCTGCAAACTCACCTTCCAGCTCACTTGCACGGATGCCGTCTTCGTCTGTAAAGTCTTCTTTGGCATAAATGGCTTCTTTTTCTTTCATGATATCATACAGTCTTGCATTTCCCATGATGACTGTATCCAGTACGGGATAAGTATCATATTTGAAATGATCCTGCTGCAGGAAAGAAAGTCTCTGACCCGGAGTAATGACAATATCTCCGTTGGTGGGTTCAAGCTGACCGGAAAGGATTTTAAGGAAGGTGGATTTTCCGGCTCCGTTAGCTCCGATGAGACCGTAGCAGTTGCCCTCTGTAAATTTGATGTTTACATCTTCAAACAGAGCTTTTTTACCAACTCTTAGTGTGATGTTATTTGCTGAAATCATAAGGTACCTCTTTTCTTCATTATGGTTTCGTTGTTGTTTTTATATAATGCTGTTTTTGCAGCTCATTCCCATTGTACCTTAAAGTGCGGATTTTGCAAGACTTATTTTCTTGAAAAATAAAAGAGATACTGCTAAATCTATAGA
>NZ_CABVDF010000139.1:0-7387 GCF_902497045.1 uncultured Blautia sp.
TTTCCATGAAAAATTTCACCTCCACAGATATCATATACTTTTACCTCAGGACTGCAAGGCAACTTGCTGTTGCTAAACCCTGATCAGTTTATAAGGCAGGCTGTCTTCCCCTTCCGCTTTATTTTTTTCTGTTTTCAAAATAAATAAACTGATCTACAGCATCCAGAATATCCCGGAAATCCTCCCGTGGGGCAATCTCAATATACCGGGTCAGCAGCTCTGTTTCTTCTTTTTTATATCTGCTATAAAAAATATCATAAAGATTATGCCCCCTCATATAGATCCTGATTTCCTCCATGTGCGATTTTACATCTTCCGGAGTCTCCAGATCCCTGCCAAGTACCTCCCGGAGATTTTTTCCACTTTTGATCCTGTGAAGGTATTCTTTCCATTTTTCCAGAAAGATCTCATAAAATTCCTCTTCGGAACTGATGACCCCAAGCTGCGCCATGACCTTTGGATTAAAAAAGTAATTTTCAAAGGAATAATATTTCAGGATCAATACATTCCTCGGCATAACTCTGGGAAGTCTGTCTATATCCTCCAGATTTCTGTCTTCATAATATTTACACAGCTGACGCTGAAGCACTTCCCTGTCCTTGCCGTCCCCGTCCCGGATCATCAGGAAATTATCTTTCAGGTAGATCTGGTTCATATACTTCAGATTCGCATAGGTTTTGATATTGGTACAGCTGTTTGTTGTAATAATGGCAATCCTCTGAAGATTTCCCTCCTCGTCATGAAGTTCTGAATAATATTTTTTCAGAAGAAGCGGCAGCCTTGTTTTATCCTGCTTTCCTTCCACAATAAACACAAAATTCACGTTCATCAGGTCTCCGGCAGAATATCCCAGATCATCAAGAACTGCACTGATATCTGTTTTCTCACAGATTTTTGCGTATCCGTCTTCTCCCTGGATCATCTGGCGGATCTGTCTGCTGTTAAAGTTTGAAAGAAGATTGGCAGAATGGGTGGAAAAGATTACCTGGGCTGATCTGCAAAGACGGTACAAAATATCTCCGGATACCTTCTGCAGTCTGGGATGAAGAAATATTTCCGGATTTTCCACAATAATCAGATCTGCCGCGTCATCTCCTGTTTCCTCACAGGTTTCCAGAAGAGAAAGCATATAAATACTTCTCATACCTTTTCCCAGACAGCTGATCGGTTTATATTTTTCCTGTTTTTCGTCATAGACCTCTGCCGTTACCGAAAGCATTTTTTCAATATCACGGTTCATGGAATAAAAAATCTGCTCTTTTCCCCCGTTTTTCCGGAAGTTCTCATTAACCCGTTGTGAAAAATCATCCAGATTCAGCTGATACAGCTTATAATCCAGAAGCTTGGCGGTTTCAAATGCATTCAGTTCTTCTGTTGTTTTCTGGTTCAGATATCCAATACAGGAAAAACAATGGGTACATTTTTTTGCCCGGTCAAACATGCAGCAGTCCGAACGCATCTGTTTCAAAAGCTCATCCTCCTGAAGCAGCAGGATGTTTTCCTGGAGAAAATCCATCTTTCTCTGGGCTCCGATATAATACACCTTTGGAAAAACCTCTGGGATATAGCTGTTGTTTTTCTGATAACCGTCACTGTAGCGGATTCGTCCTTCTTTGTTTGCTGCAAACTCAAAGGTAAGGATCCCATCCTGATAGGAAGGAAGTTTCCGGCAAAAATCCTGATACCAGGAAGTATAATTCCGATATGGGCTGATAATCCGTTTTTCCTGCATCCGGGTAAGATCCTCTTCCGTGATCTGAAGTTTGACCCCAATCTCAATATTCGGAAAATCTTCCAGAAAATCCTCCAGACAGATCTGGTAATCGCCGCTTACTGCCCGAATAGCATCCAGAACCGCCGTCTTCCCTGTATTGTTCTGTCCTACCAGAATCAAAGCGTTCTCAATATCCGAAATATGAATACTTTTTATGGATTTAAAATTCCGAATCTGCAGGTCTGTGATCTGCATAACCTACACCTCCTCCGGATCAGATCCCTGTGATTGTCCAACACTTCACAGTTACGATCAGTCCCTTACTTTCTATGTTTTCTTTCATTGTAACCCGTGGAGAAGATATGTCAATCTGTAAAATAACTTTGTGTTTGTGAGGGTGAGGCAGAATATAATTTTTTGTCTGTAAAGGACATACAGAATTGGATTCTTCTCTTACACAAGCTGGTTCGAGCCTTGCGAGGCTTCCATCGGTAAGCCTGTGTTAGCTGCTGCCACCGAGCACGCTGTCTGAGCCGTCAGGCGAGTTCGTGCGAATGGCAGCAAATCAGCGCACAGGTTTACCAGGAAACGCAGCACTGCACATGATCTGCCTTTTTTCATATGCATCGTCTGTGGGTAATAAGAAACTTAAATCCGCTCCACTTTCACAAACAGAAATTTTACTCTGTATCCCTCAGCCGCTCTACGATACTTTCTTTTTTCATCCGCCGGTAGGAAAGTGAAGGTACCAGCACAGCAAGAACCGCCAGTATCGGCAGCATGATGACAAATGTCTGAAAGTTTGGGCGATAGGTAAAAAACAGAATCACATTGTTCAATGCCGTCATTATGATCCGTGAAAGCGCCATACCAAGGATCAGGCTGATACTGCCTGAGATCAGCACATAATACATACTTTCTTCCAGAAGCATCCTCTTTAGCTGCTGCTCTGTCATTCCGATACTGCAAAGAATCGCAAATTCTCTTTTTCTGGCAATAATTCCGGTAATAATGGAATTGATAAAATTTAAAATTCCCACAAAGGCAATCACTGCGCTTAATGCAATACCGATCATGCGAATAGAACTGTTCATGGTCTGGAAACCCTCCACCAGTTCGTCCTTGGAAAGATATCCCATTTCTTTGTTTACATTTTCCGAATAATCCTTTACCGTCTGTATAAAGCTGTCAAGATATTCCTCCTCTACCTCATAGGAAATACCAAAGCACCAGCTGCCCATAGCCTGTTCTACATCCTGTCTGGGGATCACCGCCTGTACACCGTTTACCGGAAAAGTCATATCCGTCATACTGCCGGGAATATCCACAATGGCCATGACCTTATACTCTGTTTCTCCCAGGTTTTCCCAGTGATAGCCAGTAACTTCTCCTGTTTCATCTTTATCCTCAATAAGTTCTGACTCCTCTGTGGGAACAAGCAGCTTTACCTTTTCCCCGGGCTTATAAATACTGGCACCTTCCGTATGGTCACCGATAATGTCTGTCAGAAGGATATAACCTCCCTGGACAAACTTTTCCACGTCCAGCTGGCCGTCCAGAACCTTCAGTTTGGAAAGAACAGCATCATCATACCCATAAGTACGGGTTTCCAGCTGTCTTCGATTTTTCACATCATCTATGATCGAGGAGGAAAAATCATCCTGCCGCAGAAGCCCCTGATCCTGAAACCTCTGGTATCGTTCCATTGCGGTATCATCTGTAAAAAGCGATACATTATTGTAAATCTGCCATAGCTCGTTTTTCGCCGTGACTCCCGGCTGTGCATCTGCCAGCTTCACATACTCCTCATCTATCTGATAATCTGCCACTTTTACCGCGCCGCTTCCAGTAAGATTTACTGATGCCAGAAGTACGTCGCCAAGAAGACGCTGTTCCAGATAGGAGTCTACTCGAAAGCTTCCTACGCCTGTAAGCACTATACATAAAAGTATCATGCTCATAGAAAGAGATACCAGTACCAGCGTTGTTTTTTTCTTATTTCTTCCCATATTTGACAAAGCCATCCGGTGTATCCGCGCGCCTTTTTCGGATTTCTTTCTTTTTTTACGGCTTCCTTTTCCTTCTGTATACCGGACCGCCTCCACCGGAGATACACTTCCGGCAATTTTTCCGGGCTTCCGGCAGCTGATAAAAACGGTCAGAAGGGCAAAAACGATTCCGAATACAGCTACCTGCGGACGGATTTTCAGGCTGATCCCCAGATCTGTATAGGAAGTAATCTCCATAACAAAGGGGAAAAGCAGTTCAGACACTCCATATCCTGCTGCCAGACCAATGGGAATCCCTATAATCGATAAGACCAGCGCCTGACGGCGGATTATGGCTCTGATCTGTTTTTTGGTGGTTCCCACTGTTTTTAAAAGACCATAAAAACGAATATCCTGAACCACTGAAATATAAAAGATATTGTAAATGATCAGATACCCGGTAAGCAGAATCGCCAGAAACACCAGACTCAGAATTGCCAGCATCAGAGGATCTGCATTTTCTGCACGATTCTCCATATAAGCCCAGTTTATTCCATAATCAATGGATTCTTCTGGTTTATATCCTTCTGCTGCTCCATCCGGATAATAACCGGCATCCCGGATAACGGCCCGTACAGCATCTTCACTTTCTGCAGGACTGTCAAAATACAGACCTACCGAATAAAGCCCTGCACCGGAATCCTGTGGATGTGCCATGCCCCATTCTTTCATCTCCTGATCGGTAAGCGTTCCTTTTAAATTTTTCCAGAAAGCTTCTGAAATATAAAGCTCTGAAGCATGACCAAGCTTATTTCCTTCATACCAGCCGCATACCCGGAAGGTTTTGCTGACTTTCTGTCCATGGAAAGTAAATTCCAGAGGTATGGCAGTCCCCAATTCATAGGGAAGCTTCATTTCATCCAGAACATAAGTATCCACAACGATATCATCCATTTTTTCCGGAAGACTTCCCTCCTTCAGTTCAATAAAAGAATTCTCCAGTTCTTTTTCTCCCTGTGCCAGACGGATCTCATACTGTCTCTTCACAAGGTTCTCCGCTATACCCAGGAAAATATTCCAGGAATAATCCTTTACCCGTTTATCTGCTGTTACCTGATTCATCTGCTCCTGGGTTACCCCTTTCAGCCCGGCATGAAAACGCCCTCCAACCTCCCGCATGGTAGTTTCCTGCATGGCATCTGAAATCCCCATTCCCATAGCTGCCAGAGCGGTAAACATCATACAGGTCAGAGCAATGGCAGCAACGGCAAAGCAGTTTCTCATTTTATTGTTTTTCAGGCTTCTTCCTGAAAGACGGCTGATCACCTTCTGATTGTTATTTCTCATAGCCCGTTCCCTCCTGTGATCTTCCCGTCTTCAATTCGAATCACCCGATCCGCCAGCTGCGCCATGGCATCGTTATGTGTGATCATCACAATGGTCTGCTGAAACTGTTCTCCCGTCAGTTTCAGCAGTCCCAGTACCTCCTGGCTGGTTTTGCTGTCCAGGTTTCCTGTTGGTTCATCTGCAAGAATAATCGCAGGTTTACTTGCCAGTGCCCTTGCTATGGCAACTCTCTGCTGCTGTCCTCCGGAAAGCTGGTTTGGCATGCTGTTCTTTTTTTCAAAGATGCCAAGCATCTCCATGATCTCTTTTATAAACCTTTTATCCGGTTTTTCTCCATCCAGTTCCATTGGAAGCACAATATTTTCATAAACATTTAATATGGGAACCAGATTATAGTTCTGAAAAACAAATCCTATATTTCTTCTGCGAAAAATCGTCAGTTCCGACTCATTCAGTTTAAAGATCTCTTTTCCGGACACAAACACACTGCCGGAGGTTGCATAATCCAAACCTCCCAGCATATGAAGGAGAGTGCTTTTTCCCTATCCTGTCAAGTAATATCCAAAAAAAATTGTCGATTTTTGCAATTAAAAGAAACCATTCTTATCGCTTCTTCTGTACTGGAAAAGGATTTTTCCTTTCCAACTCCTGTCCCTGCATTTCCATCTTTTTTATAAAGATGTGCTGCTGGCTGTCAGTTTCATATTGAATTGCCACACCAAGACCTTTTTTCATAAATGCAGCAACTCCCATATCTACAAAAGCCTCCTGCCCTTCTTTCTCCTGAAAACTGATTTTAGGGAAAGCCCCGGATAATTTTTCCCTAATATACAGTTCCATTTTTTCCAAACTCTCAAATGGCATAGCCTGTACTCTTTGTAATAGCTCCTGCAAACGTTCCTCTCTCATAATACATCTGCAATGATCAACACCAAATACCATAGCAAGGCTGTGTCCGCAATCCCAAGATACATGAATCTGTCCGGCATCATCTACAAACTGTACGGTTCCTAAATCACCGGGACTCAGTTTTACATACGGATCAGCTTCCATATCTTCCAACTCTACCCGACACCCCGGTGGGTACATATTTCTTAACACAATTCTTTCCGCATTACTTATCACTGTTTTCTTCCTTTCTCCAATCCGGCTACCGTCCCAAAGACTTATCTGGGACATTTCCCTCCAACAAATACTCTCTTTCTTTATTCCATTCCAGCACCTTTTCCATAGCAGCTTCCAACTGGTCTTCTGTCGTTTCTCTTGTATAGGTTCTATATTCCTGAAAATAGTCTTCCAAAGTGTTCTGCTGTATCTCCAGTTCCTCTTTATCATAACAATCCGGCTCTTCCAGCTCCTTCAACTCCTGCAAGATTTCCCAGCATTCCAAAACACTGTCTATCTCCCGCATTTCAAGCAGATAAGATAAAAATGTTTCCTCTGGCATAATACTGAAATAGCACCGGTCAAACCATTGCTCAATATACATGCGTTCATCAGAACCATTGGTATGTGTACCACAAATCAAATCTGCAACAAAGTTTTCAAATAGTTCACCGATTGATAGCCCAACTTTTCCAGACTTCCTACAGAGCTCTTCTACCTCATCTTGATACAACCTGATAGAAATAGTCCGCTTCAGGCTTTTTTCATAGGGTTCTATATCTTCCCCTGTCTCGCAGAAATGCAGATATGTATCCGTATAAATGTTTTCCATATCGCAAAATCTCCGGCTCATTGCCACATAATCTTTACTTTCCCGGTCCCATTCCAGCCGGTAATGATGTTCCCTTGCATGTTCCTCTAAATCTTTCCGTATGATATTTCTGGTTGCTTCCGGCAACTCCGCAATAAAAATGCTTGTATCTGGAACTGCTAATACTCTTTCTTTTACCACATTTGTCCTTACTTGTAACTATTTCTTGCACGCGGCAAATTCCCCAGTACGTCCATATAGAGGATAATTCCCTGCGAGTCCAGATGTACGGTAATAAATTTCTGTATTTCCTGTAACAGATCATGATCAGAAAACCCAGCCTGGCAGCCAATAAAATTCCTGATTTTTTCTACAATATCCCGTTTACGGAACTCTTGTAACACCAGAATCGGAATCGTGTGCTGACCTCCCATAGCATTATATGCTAGCTTTTTTCATAGTCTTTCCGTAAAATATGTTTCAAGATACATGGCTCTTCTCCCCTTCCTTCTTTTCTAAATTTTCTTCTAAATAAAAGAAGAGGAAGGCACCGCAGCGTTTTCCTCTTCTTTTATTAGTCTTTTCTGACTGTATAATCGTATTATAAATTACTTAGCATTACCGGCTGAAAATTTTTAATAT
>NZ_CABVDF010000140.1:0-7311 GCF_902497045.1 uncultured Blautia sp.
TGTGCGTTTTGCTTGTTTCTGGGTAAATCATATGATAAAATAAAAATATTCACCGGACTTTTAAGGATAAACCTGCAAAGAATGGATGTGAGAGAGAAACAGAAAAGAGCGTATTGCTGCAGGAAAACTGCAGTATTTCTGTACATATCCCCGGTGTCTGTCTGACATCGGGTTCTTATTTTGTCGAAAATAAAAACGATGGGACACGGATGAAAAACAGGAGAGGAGATGTGATATGGAAACGAGAATCGCAGTGATTGCCATTATTGTAGAAGACAGAGGCAAAAGCGAAGCGCTGAACCGGATTCTGCATGATTATGGGGAATATATAGTTGGAAGGATGGGCATCCCATATCGTTCAAAAGGTGTTTCTGTGATCAGTGTGATCCTGGATGCGCCCCAGGAAAAAATAAGTGCTCTGTCAGGTAAGCTGGGAATGCTGGACGGCGTGTCCAGTAAAACTGTATATTCAAAAATTCCGGAGAAAAATCAATGAGAGAGCTGATCCATAAACTTTATCAAACACAGACCCTGGAAAGAGAAGAACTGATCTTTCTTATATCAGAAAGAGACGAGGAAACGGAACGGTACGCTAGAGATCTGGCAAGGAAAGTTCGGGAAGAAGTCTACGGAAACAGGATTTTTATCAGAGGTTTGATCGAATTCACCAATTACTGCAAAAATGACTGCTATTACTGTGGTATCAGAAGAAGCAATAAAAATGCAGCCAGGTACCGTCTTACAAAAGAGGATATTCTCCATTGCTGCCGGCAGGGATACGATCTGGGCTTCCGGACCTTTGTGCTGCAGGGAGGCGAGGATGGATATTTTACGAAGGAAAGACTTGCCAATTTGATCTATGAGATAAAAGAAACTTATCCGGATTGTACCCTGACACTTTCTGTTGGAGAAAAGTCGGAAGCAGAATACAGGGCTTTCCATGAGGCTGGGGCAGACCGTTATCTTCTCCGGCATGAAACAGCCGATAAGGATCATTACCGTATCCTTCATCCGGAACCTCTTTCACTGGAAAACAGGAAACATTGCCTTGAGACACTGAAAAAGATCGGATTTCAGACAGGGGCAGGATTTATGGTAGGATCTCCGGGACAGACACCGGAAACACTGGCAGAGGATTTTCTGTTTTTGAAGAATCTTGATCCGGAAATGGTGGGGATCGGACCTTTTATTTCTCATGGGGATACCCCTTTCCGGGATAAGGCTGACGGTACACTGGAAGATACTCTTTTTTACCTGGCGCTTCTGCGCCTGATGCTTCCAAATGTTCTCCTTCCGGCTACCACAGCCCTTGGGACTATTCACCCTTCCGGGAGAGAATTGGGAATTCTTTCCGGCGCCAATGTGGTGATGCCGAATCTTTCCCCTCTTTCTGTCAGAAAGAAATATATGCTTTATGACGGAAAAATCTCCACAGGAGACGAGGCGGCAGAAGGAATAAAAAATTTAAAAAAGCGTATGGAAACAATCGGCTGTCAGATTGTGACAGACCGCGGAGATTATTACAAAAAATAAAAATGCGGCTGATAAAGCGGCAAAAAGGAGGAAATCATGTACGATCCGAAATCAACAAAAGCAACAGAATTTATCGATCATCAGGAGATACTGGATTCTCTTGCCTATGCAAAAGAGAATAAGGACAATACAGAACTGATTGAAAATCTGATTGAGAGAGCCAGAGACTGTAAAGGTCTCAGTCACAGAGAGGCAGCACTTCTGCTGGAATGCGAAGATCCCCGCCTGATTGACAAAATGTATCATGTGGCAAAGGAGATTAAACAGAAATTTTATGGAAACCGAATCGTAATGTTTGCGCCTCTGTATCTTTCTAATTACTGTATCAACGGATGTGTGTACTGTCCTTATCATGCAAAAAACAAACATATCCGACGGAAAAAACTGACACAGGAAGAAATTCGACAGGAAGTGATCGCCCTTCAGGATATGGGACATAAGCGTCTTGCTCTGGAAACGGGAGAAGATCCAAAAAATAATCCGATCGAGTATATCCTGGAGAGTATTAAAACTATCTACAGCATCAAACATAAAAACGGAGCAATCCGCCGTGTCAACGTAAATATTGCGGCAACTACTGTGGAAAATTACCGCAGGCTGAAAGAAGCCGGTATCGGAACTTACATCCTTTTCCAGGAGACTTATAATAAAGAAAGTTATGAGGCTCTTCATCCCACAGGACCGAAGAGCGATTATGCATATCATACAGAGGCTATGGACCGTGCTATGGAAGCGGGTATTGATGATGTAGGCTGCGGCGTGCTTTTTGGACTGGAAACTTATCGCTACGATTTTGTGGGCATCCTTATGCATGCAGAGCATCTGGAGGCAAGATTTGGAGTGGGACCTCATACCATCAGTGTTCCCCGCATTTGTCCGGCAGATGATATTGATACGAAAGATTTTACCAATGCAGTGCCGGATGAGATTTTCCAGAAGATTGTTGCCGTGATCCGTATTGCAGTTCCGTATACAGGAATGATCATTTCTACTCGTGAGAGCCAGAAGTGCAGAGAAAAGGTTCTGGATCTTGGTATTTCCCAGATCAGCGGCGGTTCCAGAACTTCTGTAGGCGGATATGCAGAGGAGGAGGCAGAAGAGGAGAACTCTTCTCAGTTTGATGTCAGTGACAGACGGACATTGGACGAGGTGGTAAACTGGCTTCTGGAGCTGGGCTATATCCCAAGTTTCTGTACTGCATGCTATAGGGAAGGACGTACAGGAGACCGCTTTATGTCTCTGGTAAAAGGCGGACAGATCGCAAACTGCTGTCACCCCAATGCATTGATGACTTTGAAGGAATATCTGGAGGATTATGCTTCTCCTGATACCAGAGAAAAGGGACTGAAGGTGATTGAAAGAGAGCTTAAGAATGTAGGCCGGGAAAAGACAAGAGAAATCTGTGAAAGAAATCTGAAAGAGATTGAAAATGGAAGGAGAGACTTCCGTTTCTGATGTTAATAGCAAAAAACACTTGCATAACATACCTGTGATGGGGTATAGTGGTGGTATGCGATAAAGGAGGAAAATTCTTATGAAGAAATCCAGATTACTGATTGCACTGGCAGGTCTTACTCTTATTGCTTCCGGCTGTGGATACAGCACAGGAGGAGAGGACTCTACCGTGACTGTGATAAAAGCAACCCCTACACCAACTGCAACGCCAACACCCATTGCAACCCCTACACCGGCAGTAACCGCAACGCCTGTACCTGAAACTTCACAGACGGCAAGCGGCGTGAAGATCATAAAGAAGGATGCTGTCTATTATGCAAATAATGAGGCAAATATCCGTACAGACTGCGTGACAACAGACCAGACAAATATCATCCAGAGCACCAAGGTGGGCGATCAGCTTACCGGTACAGGAGTCAGTGAGGATGGTCAGTGGATCGAAGTTGACATCAATGGACAGAAGGGCTATGTAAGCGCTCAGTATGTGACAACAGAGGCTCCGGCCGGAGCAGCGGCACCGGCGGCAGACCAGGCTGCAGCTCAGTAAACAGAAGCAAAAAAGAAACCAGAGATGATTTCCGGCAGGAAAAGTATCTCTGGTTTTTTTGTACGTCTGTTTTTGAATGGAGCAGATTATTCCGGATACACCAGGCGGTCTTCCCTGATATCATAAAGGACTTCCTTCAGATATTTATCTGCCAGGTATTTTGCCATTCCAAGGTTCATATCCAGATAGTTTCCGCAGTCTTTGGCAGAAGCGCCGGGGATCTCGCCCTCAAAATCGCGGATGAACTCAAACATTTCTGTGATCAGTCCTACAATATCTTTAGATTCCAGATCACCTGCAAGGAGAAGATAATTTCCTGTACGGCAGCCCATAGGCCCCCAGTAGATCACCTTTGATCCGAATTCCTCATGATTGCGGAGAAAAGTAGCTGCCAGATGTTCCATAGCATGGAGCTCTGCAGTGTTCATAACAGGTTCCTCATTAGGAGAGGTCATACGGATATCAAAAGTAGTGATCACCTGATCACCCAGATAATCCTTGCGGGAAACATAGATTCCCGGCTGCAGCTTAATATGGTCTATAGTAAAGCTTGCAATTTTTTTCATGTGTGTTCCTCCTGAAATATATGATATATCATTTTAGCAGAGTCCGGGGCAGGAAACAAGCAGTTACTGTGAACAATAACGAAGGGGAACCAGTAATTCATTGACTTTATTTCTATAGAATGATAAACTGGTATACAGCTTAGAAATGCATCAACAAGAGAGGTAAATATCATGATAGACGGAAAAAAAGTTTTATTCAGCGGTATGCAGGCGACAGGAAACCTTACATTGGGAAATTATCTGGGTGCTCTGAAAAACTGGCTGACTTTAAGTGATGAATATGAATGTTTTTACAGTGTAGTGGATCTTCATTCCATTACCGTACGCCAGAATCCGGCAGAACTTCGTAAAAGAGCCCGTAATCTTCTGACTCTTTATATTGCAGCAGGCCTTGATCCTAAGAAAAACTGTATCTATTATCAGTCCCATGTTTCCGGACATGCGGAGCTGTCCTGGATTTTAAGCTGTTTTACTTATATGGGCGAGCTGAACCGTATGACTCAGTTTAAAGATAAGGCTGCCAAACATGCAGACAATATTAATGGCGGTCTCTTTACCTATCCGGTTCTGATGGCGGCAGATATCCTTCTGTATCAGGCGGATGTGGTACCGGTAGGTATCGACCAGATGCAGCATCTGGAGCTTACCAGAAATGTGGCAGAGCGTTTTAACAATATTTACGGAGATGTATTTACAGTTCCGGAAGCATATGTAGGCAAGGTGGGAGCCAAGATCATGAGTCTTCAGGATCCTTCCAGAAAAATGTCCAAGTCTGATGAGAATCCAAACGGAAGTATTTATCTTATGGATGATCCGGATACGATCATGCGTAAATTTAAACGTGCAGTGACAGATTCTGAAGGCTGTATTGCTTATCGTGAGGAACAGCCGGGAGTTAAGAATCTGATCGATATCTACTGTGCATGCACCGGAAAGACACCGGATGAGGCAGTAAAAGAATTTGACGGAAAAGGCTATGGCGAATTGAAACCGGCAGTGGCAGAGGCAGTGATTTCTGTGCTGAAGCCTCTTCAGGATGAGTTCGCAAGACTTTCCAAGGATAAGGCATATATTGACTCTGTGATCAAAGAGAACGCAGAAAAGGCAAATTATTATGCAGCAAAGACACTGCGCAAGGTACAGAGAAAGGTTGGTTTCCCGGACAGGATCCGATAATCATAAAAGAGGAAAGAGAAAAACTCCGGCAGACAAAACAGAAAAGCGGAGGGGCAGAAGCCGGTCCGCATACAACAACAGGATCAGGAGGAACAAAAATGAAACGTAAAACTTTGGCAGTACTTTGTGCTGCAGTACTTTCAGCGGCAATGCTGACAGGCTGCGGCGGAACGAAAGAATCAGCAGAAAAGACAAAAACAGAAACTGCTACAGAAAAATCAGATTCAAAAGAAGAAACGGTTAGTGACGAAGAGGCCGAGAAGGCCGGATTCAGTGATGGAGAAGAGGCTTCTTCTCAGGATACAAGCAAAGACAATGCAGATGCACAGGAGAAAGCAGCAATTCTGGATACCAGCAGCGAGCTGACCGGCATCCATCATGCTCAGATCATTGTTAAGGATTACGGTGAAATCCAGGTGGAACTGGATGCAGATACGGCTCCGATCACAGTGACAAACTTTGTGAAGCTGGCACAGGATGGATTTTATGACGGGCTTACCTTCCACCGTATTATGGATGGATTTATGGTCCAGGGCGGGGATCCCTTGGGAAACGGTCCAGGCGGAGCTGATGAAGAAATTAAAGGAGAATTTGCCAATAATGGTGTGGAGAATGACATTTCTCATACAAGAGGAGTGATCTCCATGGCAAGATCTATGGATCCCAACAGTGCAAGCTCTCAGTTCTTTATTGTTCATAAAGACAGTACATTCCTGGATGGAGATTATGCCGGATTCGGGCATGTAACAGAAGGAATGGATGTAGTGGACAAAATCTGCGAAGATGCCCAGCCGGTAGATGACAATGGAACAATTGTGGCAGAAGAACAGCCGGTGATCGAGTCAATTACGATCTTAGATTGATACAAAAGAATAAAAAGAGTGAAAAACCTCTGCCTGGTTTGTGGGCAGAGGTTTTTTGACCATGATTGTTTTTTATCCCAGATAACTTTTTAAAAGATCAAAAGTATTTTTTACACCTTTTTTGTGACTTCTTTCGTATCCATGGGAAGCGTAAACTCCGGGACCAATCAGACAGTGACGGGCATCCACACCTGCGCTTAGAGCAGCATCTACATCAGAACCGTAGTAAGGATATACATCTACTGCAAAATCTACATCTGCTTTTCGGGCAGCCTGGATCAGTGCGGAAACTACATCATAATGAGAGGGGCCGCGGCTGTCTTTGGCGCAGATGGAAACCTGGCATTCTGTACATTCAAGTCCCTCTCCGACACAGCCCATATCCACTGCCAGCATTTCTGTCACATCTTCCGGAATGGATCCGCAGCCGCCATGTCCGACTTCTTCGAATACAGTAATATGCTGATAGATCCGGCGGGAAGGAGTGATATTTTCGTCTTTCAGATACTTTGCATAGCCAATAAGGATCGCGGTACTCAGTTTGTCATCCAGAAAACGGCTTTTAATGAAACCGGAGGGAGTGATCACGGTTCTGGGATCAAAGCATACAATATCTCCGGTCATGATACCAAGGCTTTTGACTTCTTCTTTGGTGGATACCAGTTCATCCAGAAGTACTTCCATGTCTTTGTAGGTACGTTTGGTATCATTGTAGTCTCCGTTTACATGGATGGAGGCATTGCATAACTGGAAAGTTCCTGTATAAGTCTTTCCTTCTCTGGTAATGATGCGGCAGTTTTCTGTTTCAGCATTGTTTGGATTCATGCCGCCTAAAGGAGTCAGCTTCAAAGTTCCCTGATCTGTAATGGAGGAAACCATGGCGCCCAGGGTATCCACATGACCGGTAAGGAGGATAGGACCTTCGGAAGGATCTGATACAGTTCCTGTTCCTTCTGAAATCTGTACCAGTACACCTCCTTTTGTGGTACGCTGAGGCTGGTAGCCCATTTCTCTGTAAGTTTCCAGCAGCCAGTCTGTTACATTTTTGGTATAGCCGGAGGGACTGTCAATAGACAGAAGCTTCTGCGCCTGTTCCAGGATATATTCTGTGTAGTCTTTCATGTTGTTTCTCCTTTGTGAAATAATAATCTGAGTTTATTATAAAAAAAAA